>DASWUT010000561.1:0-2014 GCA_036401455.1 Gemmatirosa sp.
CCGCGCCCCGTCGCTGCCGATTACGCTCAGAGCGTTGGCAGCGTGACTTTGAGGTTGCTCACTTCGATCGTAAACGTGCCGTTGCTGGCGCGGTAGTACGGAGCGTCACGGCCGAGCAGTTCGAGCTTCACGGTGTCGCCCGCGGCGAACTGATAGCCGCTGCCGTGAAGCTGGTAGGTGATGGTCCCCTGCTGGCCTTCGGTCAGGCGATAGATCCCGCGACTGATCAGGCGCTGTTCACCGCTGGGCAGCACGTCCCACAGTCGCGAGGCGAGCTCGCCGAAGTTGCCGGTGCTCTTGATGCTCGCGGTCACCGTCGGTAGGCCCATCAGCGTGAAGCCGTTGCTGGGGAGCGTGTAGGTCGCGGTATCGGGCTCCGTTTCGTTCGCCACCGTCTTGCACGCTTCGCTGTTGGCGATTGGGTCCAGTTCGGCGGCGATCGTCGGGTTGCCGCCTGCGGAGGTGACGAGCTGAGTCGCCGCGCCGCCGAAGCTGACGGTCCCGGGGTGCAGCGCCGACCAGCTCGCGGCGGTGTAGGGGCCGCCGCCGGGGGCGCTCGAGGGACACGTCTCGGTGTAGGCCGTGACGCTGCCGTTCGCCGGCGCCGTGCCTTCGCGTTTCAGCTCCGCGGCGAAGAAGCCGGCCCCCTCCTGGTTGAAGGCTTCGTCGGTGTTGACCTTGTTGGTCCCCGGGCTGTGGCCGAGGTCGCCGAACATCAGAGCGACGTGTCCGTGCTTGCGGATCGCGTTGTAGACGCGCAGCGACTGTTCGACCGGGAACAGGTCGTCGGTCCAGCCGCTCTCGAGCAGCATCGCGGCGGGCTGCCCTGAGAGCGGGATCCCGTAGCCCTGGTGATAGTCGTAGATCTGGTGCGCGATCGATTCGGCTTCGACCACGTAGGGCTCGCCCGCGTTGATCAGGTCGTACCATTTGACGAGTTCGGCTTCAGGGTCGGCGCCCGGCGGGGCGATGTAGCCCGACGCCTCACCGTCGGCGATCAGGCCTGAGACATAGCTCTGGATCTCCACGCCGAACGGTTCGTAGCTCTGCCCGAACGGCGCCACGCCGGTGTCAAGGAAGCGGCCGTTGGGCACGAGTGCGGCAACCAGGTCCGACCACGGCCAGCGCGGGTAGGCGGCCTTGATCGCAAGCGGCTTGCCGGCCGGGCTGACCCATGGCGCGAATTCGCCGTTGGGCAGGCGGATGCGGTTCTTCAGGTAGGCGAGCTCGATGCTCTGGCCGCCGCCGTAGGAGATTCCGGTCACCCCAAGCGAGCTCCCTTTGGCGACGTGCTCGTCCACGAGCTCGCCCAGCAGGTACTGCGTGTCGCGCGCCTCGTAACGCTGGTCGGCGAGGCGGATCCAGCCTTCTTCGCAGCCGCCGGCGGCACGCGATTCCGCGCTCCCGCACGAGTTTCCCCAGCCGCGCGCGGAGTAGTTCACCACCGCGAAGCCGTGCTGCGCGTAGTAGACGTTGTTGTAGTCGTAGGTCTCGTTGCCGTCGCCCGCGGGCGTGCTCGCCTCGAAGGAGCTCTTGCTGCCGCCCCACCCGTGCATCATCACGATCGTGGGGAACGGGCCCTTGCCGCTCGCTGGCAGCGTCACGTCCACGTCGAGCGGGACGCCGTCGAAGCTCGGCACGCGCTGGGAGAGGGAGGCTGTCGGGCAGAACCTGACCCCGTCTTGGGCCGTGCAGGCATGACCGAACGGCGCCGGTTCGGCCGGCGTCTTCGCAGTGGCCACGGCCGGTGCGGTGGCGCAAAGCGCCAGTGCGGCGAGCAACCCCGTCAGAAGTCCCGTGCGCCGGGTGGCGCCGTCCCCAACCCCTCGTGTCATCCCATCCCCATTCCCTCGATGCCGAGCATTTGACTTCAGCTAGCTACCCCGTTTGCGAGTGTCACAAACGGCACGAGGCTAACACGGCTGTGGGAGCCGGCACGGACGGCGCGGCGAGCGCTCAGGCGCGCAGCGTAAGCACGTGCGCCGCGAGCGGATCGAGGCGGCCGTCGAGCAGC
>DASWUT010000562.1:0-5682 GCA_036401455.1 Gemmatirosa sp.
ACCTCGGCCTCGAGCGCAAGCGCGTCGTCGACGCCGATCTCGCCCAGTTCGCCCGCATGGGGTGGGACGCGCTGCGGCTGTCGTTCTGGGGCGACTGGGAGAATTCGGACTCGGCCGGCAACCTCGTCGCCAACGCTCATCTGGACCTGCAGGATTACCTGATCGCGAAGGCGCACGAGCGGGGCATCTACATGCTCCTCAGCCCGATCGTGACCTACGAGGCGACGTGGCCCGACGCGCTCGCGGCGACGTCGCGCCAGCCGGGGTTCAGCAACCACTTCCAGAAGTGCGAGTTAGGCACCAACCCCGCGGCAATCGCGGTGCAGGCCAACTACCTGCGGCAGCTGCTGAACCACGTGAACCCGTACACCGGCCTCGCCCTCAAGGACGAGCCCGCGATCCCGTTCGTCGAGATGATCAACGAGCCGTGCCACCACGCGAACGACCCCGCGGGGTCGGTGCGATACATCGACGCGCTCGTCGACGCGGTGCGCAGCACGGGTTCCAAGCAGATCCTTTTCCACAACGTCAGCCAGGACTTCGCCATCGCGCCCGCGATCCGGCAGTCCACGGTGCAGGGTGCGACGTTCGGCTGGTACCCGACCGGGCTCAACTCGGGGCACGAGCTGCAGGGGAGCTACCTGCGCGCCGTCGACGACTATCCACCGCTGCGTACCCCCGCGCTCGCCGGCCGGCCACGGATCGTCTACGAGTTCGATTCGCCCGACCTGCGCACCGGGTACATGTACCCGGCGATGGCGCGCACCTTCCGCTCGGTCGGGACGCAGTTCGCGACGATGTTCGCCTACGACATGTTAGGCACCGCGTCGCGCAACCTCGGCTGGCAGACGCACTACCTCAACCTCGTCTACACGCCGCGCAAGGCGATGAGTGCGGTCATCGCCGCCGAAGTGATGCGCCGGATTCCGCGCGGGCAGAGCTACGGCGCCTACCCGGCCAACGCGCACTTCGGCGACTTTCGCGTCGACGCCGAGGAGAACCTCGGCGAGCTCGTCGCCCGCGACGCGTTCCTGTACGCGGGCTCGACGCGGAGCGCGCCGCCGGACCCGCGGACGCTGCGGCGCGTCGCGGGCTATGGCTCGTCGCCGGTGGTGACCTACGCCGGCGAGGGGATCTATTTTCTGGACAAGGTGCGCGACGGGATGTGGCGGCTCGAGGTGTACCCCGACGCAGTGCCCGTGCGCGACCCGTTCGAGCTGCCGAGCCGCGACAAGGTCGTCACGCGCGCGCTGCCGGCGGCATGGCCGATGACGGTCACGCTTCCGGACCTCGGCGCGACGTTCGCCGTACAGCCCATCGCGGGGCCGGACGCCGCGGCGGCAACGACGGCGGCCGCGGGACGGTTCGTCGTGCGGCCTGGCGTCTACGTGCTGAGTGCGCGCGGGCCGGTGGACCGTGGCGCGCTGCCCGCGACGCTCGGGCGCCTGCGCTTCGACGAGTACCACGCGCCACCGCGCGACACCGTGCCGCTGGCCGTCGCCGTGCTGACGCCGGACCACCTCGTCGCGGGCCGCCCGTCGACGATCGTCGCGCGGGTGGTCGACACTGCCGCGCCGGGGCGGGTCACGCTCTGGATGCGGCCGGCGGCGGGCGGGCGGTTCCGCCCGTTCCCGATGCGGCCTGCGCGCGCGTACGAGTACGCGGCGGAGCTGCCTGCGGACGCGGTGCGCGAGGGCGTCTACGAGTACGCGGTGAGTGTGGTGCGCGGCGACTCGGTCATGACGTTCCCCGAGGGATTGCACCGGCAGCCAGGGGACTACGACTTCGAGGGCCAGCGCTTCTGGACCGCGACCGTCACGCGGCCTAACGCACCACTGCGGCTCTTCGCGCCTGCCACCGACGCGGGGCGGCTCGCCTTCACGCGGATCGGCGACGGGGGGCGCGAGGGGCTGTTCCGCGTCGTGCCGTCGTCGGCGTCCGGGATGCCGGCCTTCCACCTCGAGCTGCCGGTGGTCGGCGGGCGTGGCCTCGACGACTACACGGCATCGCTCGCGATCGTGGAACGCGTTGCGGGGCGGGGCGCTGACGTCGCGCGCGCCGACGGCCTGACGCTCCGCGCGCGCGGGCTCGTCGCGGGGCAGGTGCTGCACGTGACGCTCGTCGAACGCGACGGCACGAGCTGGGGCGCGGCCGTCCCGCTCGACACGGTGTGGGGCGATCACACCGTGCGGCTGACCGACCTGCGCTCGGTGCGCAGTGCGCTGCTCCCCGAAGCGTTCCCCGGCGAGTGGAGCTACTGGGTCGGCGCCGCCGCCGGGCGCGGAGGAGCGGGAGACGCGCCGCGGCTCGCCGACGTCGAGCGGCTGCAGCTCTCGCTGCGCGGTGCCGACGGGGTCCCGGCCGCTTCCGGAACGGCCGGCGTCGAAGTTGAATCGGTCATGCTCACCTTCCCGTGACCCCGACCCGACCCATGCCCGCGTCCGACCGCTACGACCAGATTCCCTACCGCCGCTGCGGCCGCAGCGGTCTCCTGCTGCCGGCCATCTCGCTCGGCCTGTGGCACAACTTCGGTACCGTCGACGTCTACGAGACCGGGCGCGCAATCCTGCTGCGTGCCTTCGACCTCGGCGTGACGCACTTCGACCTCGCCAACAACTACGGGCCGGTGCCCGGGTCGGCGGAGGAGACGTTCGGGCGCGTGCTCGCGCGCGACCTCGCCGGGTACCGCGACGAGCTGATCATCTCGAGCAAGGCCGGCTACCGCATGTGGCCGGGCCCCTACGGCGAGTGGGGATCGCGCAAGTACCTGCTCGCGAGCCTCGACCAGAGCCTGGACCGGATGGGGCTCGACTACGTCGACATTTTCTACTCGCACCGTCCCGATCCCGACACCCCGGTCGAGGAGACGGTGCTCGCGCTCGACCAGGCGGTGCGGCAGGGGAAGGCGCTCTACGCGGGGCTCTCCAACTACAGCGCCGAGCAGACGCGTGCGGCCGCGACGTTCGCGCGCGAGCTGCGGCTGCCGCTCGTGATCCACCAGCCCAAGTACAGCATGTTCGAGCGCACCCCGGAGCAGGGGCTGCTCGACGTACTGGAAGAGGAGGGGATCGGCGCGATCGCGTTCTCGCCGCTCGCGCAGGGGTTGTTGACCGATCGCTACTTACGCGACATCCCGGCGGACTCGCGCGCGGCCAAGGAGCACGGGTTCCTGAAGGCCGAGGCGATCACGGAGGAGCGGCGGGCGCAAATTCGTGCGCTGAACGAGATCGCGACGGGTCGCGGGCAGACGCTCGCGCAGCTCGCGCTGGCGTGGGTGCTGCGCAAGCCGGCGGTGACCTCGGCGCTGATCGGCGCGAGCCGGGTGGAGCAGCTGGAACAGAACCTGGCGGCGCTGCGGAACCTGACGTTAGGCGAGGACGAGCAGGCGGCGATCGAGCGGCTGCTCTGACGCCGTGGTGGCCGACGTCGATCGGCGATGAAAGGTGGACCCCCGCGCAGGCGGGGGTCCATCCGTCACCGCGTCCGCCGGATCCCTCGCGACGGCCACTGCTCGACGTGGTGCTTGATCTGCTTGCCCTCGGCGAGGTAGACCGCGTCCTCGCCGATGTTGGTCGCGAGGTCGGCGACGCGCTCGAGGTTGCGGCTGACGAGCAGGTGCTCGAGCGAGGCGTTGATCGTGCGCGGATCGCTCATCATGTGCGTGATGAGGATGCGGAAGACCGACTCATGGAGCGAGTCGACCTGATCGTCGCGCGTGCAGACCTCGCGACCGAGCGCGCCGTCGCTGCGCGTGAACGCGGTGATCGAGTCGCTCAGCATCTCGCGCGCGCGCTCGGCCATGTCCGAGATCTCGGGCGTGGGGAGGAGTCCCGAGCGGTTGGCGGCCAGGCGGAGCGTGCTCTGCGCGATGTTGACTGCGTGGTCGCCGACGCGCTCCAGGTCGCTCGACACCTTGATCGCGCCGATCACGAAGCGCAGGTCGCGGGCGAGCGGCTGCTGCAGCGCGAGCAGCGAAATCGCGAGCTGCTCGACGACGAGCTCCAACTGATCGAGCTCGTCGTCGTTGGCGATCACGGCCTGCGCCAGCCCCTCGTCTTCCTGCAGCAGTGCGTTCACGCTGAGCTCGACGAGCGCCTCGGCCTTCTGGGCCATCTCGAGCAGGCGCTGCTTGAGGGTCTCGAGCTCCTCGTGGAAGTGGCGGTACCCGGCGTTGGCGGCGGCCGACGTTGGGGCGGCCGGCCGTGCGGCTGTCGATTCCCCGTCGGCGGGGGCGACGATCGGTGCGGTCATCCGAACCTCCCGGTGATGTAGGCTTCTGTACGCTCTTCGCGCGGACTGGTGAACATACGGTCGGTCTCACCGACCTCGACGAGCCGCCCGAGGTAGAAAAACGCCGTGTAATCCGAAATGCGCGCGGCCTGCTGCAGGTTGTGTGTGACGATGACGATCGTCAGGTCGCGCTTGAGCTCGTAGAGCAGCTCCTCAATCTTCTGCGTCGCGATCGGGTCGAGCGCCGAGGCGGGCTCGTCGAGGAGGAGCACTTCGGGTTCGTTCGCGAGCGCGCGGGCGATGCAGAGGCGCTGTTGCTGCCCCCCGGACAGGCCCAACGCGCTCGCGTCGAGCCGATCCTTGACCTCGTCCCAGAGCGCAGCGCGGCGGAGCGAGTTCTCGACGATCCCGTCGAGCGTGCGCCGCTGGCGCGTGCCGTTGACGCGCGGCCCGTAGGCCACGTTGTCGTAGATCGAGCGCGGGAACGGGTTCCACCGTTGGAACACCATGCCCACGCGTTGCCGTAGCGCCGTCAGATCGTACCCGCGGTCGTAGACATCGTGCCCGTCGAGCTCCAGCGCGCCCGTGTGCCGCACGCCCGGAAGCAGCGCGTTGAGGCGGTTGATCGAGCGGAGGAAGGTCGACTTACCGCACCCGGACGGCCCGATGAACGCCGTGACCGCGTGCGACGGAACGCCGAGGTCGATGTCGAAGAGCGCCTGTTTGGGGCCGTACCAGAACGAAAACTTGCGCGCGGCGATCGTGCCGTGGTCGGCCGCGGTCGGCGCGGCGGGCGCGGTGTGGGCTGCGGGCCGCGCCGCCTGCTGCGCGACCGTCACCCGAACCGCCCGGTGATGTACGCTTCGGTGCGCTGGTCCTGTGGCGTCGTGAACAGGGTGCGCGTGTCGGTCACCTCGATGAGCTTGCCGGCGAGCATGAACGCGGTGTAGTCGGACACGCGGGCCGCCTGCTGCATGCTGTGCGTGACGATGGCGACGGTGATCTCGCGCTTGAGCTCGTGCACGAGTTCCTCGACGCGTTGCGTGCTGATCGGGTCGAGCGACGCCGTCGGCTCGTCGAGGAGCAGGACCTCGGGGTCGTTGGCGAGTGCGCGCGCGATGCAGAGGCGCTGCTGCTGGCCGCCGGAGAGGCCGACCGCACTCGTGCCGAGTCGGTCCTTCACCTCGTCCCAGAGGGCGGCGCGACGAAGGGCGCGCTCGACGATCGCGTCGCGTTCGCCGCGCTTGGGCTGCTCGCGCCCCATCGTGCGCAGCCCAGCGAGCACGTTCTCGCGGATCGACATGGTGGGGAAGGGCGTCGGGCGCTGGAATACCATGCCGACGAGGCGGCGCACGGCGACCGGGTTGGTCGTCCGGGCGTAGATGTCGTGCCCATCGAGCCGCACGGAGCCGCCGACGCGCGCACCGGGCGCAGTCTCGTGCATGCGATTGA
>DASWUT010000563.1:0-2245 GCA_036401455.1 Gemmatirosa sp.
GCCGCCTTGGCGACCGAGCGGTCGACCTCGACGTCGAGGTATCGCACCCGGAGCGCCGCGGTGTCGACGATCAGGTCGCCGACCTTGCCGACCGCGCTTCCGTCGGAGGTCCGCACGTCCCAGCCGCGGATGTCCGGGTAGCCGTCGGCCACCTTGTACTCGTCCAGGTCATTGAGGCGCCCGAGGTGCGACGCGTCGCCGGTCGCCGTGCCCTCGCCGGTCGGAACGAGATGATTGATGTGGTGCTGTGAAGCCATGTGATGCTCCTCAGATCGCAGAAGGTCGAGAACTACTGTCCGCCAGAACCGCTCGTGCCCGTGCCTGTACCGGTACCGGTTCCCGTACCGGAACCCGCAGCGCCGTTCGCGCCGGTCCCGCCGGTCGCGCCAGCAGCTCCGCTCGCGCCGGCGGCGCCGCTCGCGGCGTTCGCGCCCGGCACGTTCATCGCCTGCAGCGCAGTGCCCGCGGCGGTGAAGAACTGCTCGACCGTCCCGAGCTGCGGCATGAGCGGCTTCGTCGGGCTGAGCCGGTTGTAGATCGCCCGCATCGGCGCGACGTCATACGTGCGCCCCTGGGCCTTGTCGATCACCGTCATCGCGCTCACCGCCGCGCTGAACGCCGCCTTCGCATCCTCGGCGTGCACGTCCTTCGGACTCGACTGCTGAAGCCGGTCGACCGAGTGGCGCATGCTGTCGGCGTACACCGCGATCGCCGACGACCCGCCCTGGCCGGCCACCTGATCGAGCGCCGCGGCGAGCCGCCGAATCCCCTCGGCCGTGTACGCGTGCTGCCCTTCCGTCTCGCGCGTCGTGTCCCGCTGCTGCACGAACTGCGCGAACTGCGCGACGGCGCTCGAGTCGCCGCCCGTCGCGGCACCGGCAGCCGCCGCCGTCGCTGCCGCCGCCGTCGGTGCGGTCGCGGTCGAGTCCGCTGCCCCGGCAACCGGGGTCACCGTCCGCGGACGCAGGAAACAGTACGCCAGGATGGCGGCGAGCAGCAGCCCGAGGAGAACCAGTGGTAACCAGTTGCGACTTTCTTTTCGTTCGATCCGAATCTCGGCCATGCGGGCCTCGCGTTGAGGTGGGATGGGGTGGGACGGCGGCCCGTTGCAAGGAGCCTGCCGGACACCGTTCCGCGCCACGCACGACTTTGTAACGCCTCGGCACTTTCCTTACCTGTCCGGGGTTGTGGCACGAGGGCTACGTTAGGCACACCTTGCGGCGCGTGCCTAACGTAGCCCCCGTGCTACGTCCCGGCTACGCGGCGTGTCCGCCGCCGAGCGCACGCCCGGCCAGGTCCTCCGCGCCGCCCACCACGCGCGTGCCCATCGTGCGGCTCCGGTCGTAGGCGCTCCGCGCATAGTCCCGCACCTCGTGCCACGCCCCGTACCGCGCGCTCACCGCCGGCGTCCACCCGCGCTGCAGGTCCGGCTCGACCTCATCGAAGCTCCGCCCGGCGTACTCCGGATTGCGCGCCGCGAGATGCCCGATCTGGTACGCCGGGCGGACGTCGTCGTAGTTCCGCACCGCGCCGCTCATTCCGCTCGGTGCGCCCGTTGCCATACCCGTCCCCGTGCCCGTCGCCGTGCTCGTTGCCGTGGTCGTCGCGGCCGCGGGCATCTCCGCTGCGGCGGTCGGCGCCGTCGTCGCGCTCGTGTAGTGCGAGCGGTAGTACGCGTCGTCCTCGTCCGTCGCGTGACTCGCCGCGTCCGAGATCGCCCGCCCCGCCCACCAGCCGCTTACCGCGCCGGCGATGCCGCCGATGATCGTGCCAACGGGTCCGCCGAGCGAGCCGAGCGCCGCGCCCGTGAGCACCCCGGAGATGCCGCCGACCGCCTCACCGATCTCGTCGCCCGGGTTGCCCGTGTCGGCATCGGATTCGGCGCCGAGGTCCGTCCCCGCGCGCGGCGTCACCACGTCCTCCGGGCGCCCGTCCATCCGGTCCGTCATGCGATCGTTCGCGTCCATGGTCGTTCCTCAGAAAGATGTCAGATGCAAACACGTCACGATTGCGCGCCCGCCCCGGCGTCGTCGACGACGCTCGACAGCCCGTGGCGCGCGCGGTCCAGCTCCACCGGGTCCACCGCACTGCCACCGCTCCCGATCACGGCGGGATTGCGGCGTTCTCCCACGCCTTCCGAGCGTGCGTGCCCGTATGCGTCGTGCACGTACTGGCGCACGTCGTCCCACGCGCCGGCGCGCGACCGCAGGTCGCCCCACCCCTCGCGCAGCGCCGGCTCGGCCTC
>DASWUT010000564.1:0-6706 GCA_036401455.1 Gemmatirosa sp.
GCGACGGCGTCCTGCACGCTGCTGAGTACGCCCTCGGCAACTCCGGCGGCGCGCTCGGCCCACGGGCGGTCCTCGTCGCCGGGCTGGTAGTACGGGTGCGCGGGATCGACGACGTGATCGAGGACCCCGGCCACGTCGCTGCTGCCGTCCCACTCGTCGCCGCGGTAGACGGCGACCCACCCGCCCTCGGCGCGGACCCGGAACGGGCGCGGCACGACGGCATCGAGGCGTGCCGCGAGGGTTGCCGCAAGCCGCACCGCCGCCGGCGAGGGGTCGGCGCGGTGCGAGGGTACCTGCGGTGACGTCCAGTCTGGTTCCACGGAGATGTGTGTCGGTGTCGCCTAACGCCCATTCGACGGATCTGCCTATCGCGCCCGATGCGGCGCGCGGCTCCGTCCGCCGGGCGCGCCGGTCAGTCTATCACGCGGCCCGGCGCGCGGCGAGCGCGCCCGCAAGCGGCTGCCCCGCCGCACCGGGGCGCCAGCCCGCGCCGGACGGTCAGGCGCGGCAGCGCGGGTCTGTCTAACGCGCGCCGGCGGCGCCTCGAGGCGTGGGGATCACCCCGTCCGCCCGCGCGACGCCGCGAATGGCCGGACGGCGACGACGGCCGGCAGGTCGGCGGGGCTCACGACACCGCGGCCGCCACGGTTGAGCACGTGCGTGTAGATCATGGTCGTGCGCACGTCCGTGTGCCCGAGCAGCTCTTGGACGGCCCGGATGTCGTAGCCCGCCTCCAGCAGGTGCGTCGCGAACGAATGGCGGAACGTGTGGCAGGTGACGCGCTTCGCGACCCCGGCCCGGAGCGCTGCCACGCGTACCGCGTGCTGCACCGCCGTCGCGTGCAGGTGGTGCCGCCGGGGCTCCCCGGTGGCCGGATCGCGGTAGCGGCTCGTGGCCGGAAAGACCCACTGCCACGCCCAGTCCCGGGCGGCGCCGGGCAGCTTGCGCGCGAGCGCGCCCGGCAGGACAACCGCCCCGCCCCCTCCGGCCAGGTCGCGCGCGTGCAGGGCGCGCACCCGGGCGAGGTGCCGCCCGAGCGGGTCGGCGGCCGCGGCGGGCAGCACGGTCACGCGGTCCTTCCCGCCCTTGCCGTGGCGCACGAGGAGCTCGCCGCGTGCGAGGTCGATGTCCTTGACGCGGAGCGTGAGCGCCTCGAGGAGCCGCAGCCCACCCCCGTACAGCAGCAGGCCGACGAGCGCGTACGGCGCGCCGGGCGCCGCCTCGGCGTCCGACGTGTGGTCGGCGGTGGTGGAGTCCCGCAACGCGCCGAGGACCATCTGCACCTCGGCGCGCGTGAGCACGGCCGGCAGGTGCCGCGGGCGCTTGGCGCGCGGCACCTCGCCCAACCGCGGCAGCGGCGCCTCGAGCACCGCGCCGTAAAGGAAGAGGAGGGCCGCGAGCGCCTGGTTCTGCGTGGACGCGCTCACGCCGCGCTCCGTGGCGAGGTGCGCCAGGAAGCGCTCGACCGCGGGCGCGCCGAGCGTGGCGGGATGTCGATCACCGGCGTGGCGCACGAAGCGGCGCACCCAGCCGACGTAGGCGTCCTCGGTCCGGCGACTGTAATGGCGCACGCGGGCCGCGGCGCGTACGCGGGCGAGCAGGCGCGGCGCCGCGGACGGCGGGACGTGCGGGGAGGCGGGCGCCGGCACGGACGGCGGGCCTGGTGGCGAGGGCGAGGCCGGAGACACGACGCCAACGTGGACGCCGAGCCCGCGCGCACCTACGTCGAAACGTTGCGCGGTGGGCCGCCACGTTGCCCATGTCGGCACGCAGGGGCGCGGCGTCCCGGTCCTGACCAGGCCAGGGACTCGGCCCAGATACTCCGGACGGCCGATAAAGGGCATTATCAGCCGTGGGTGGCGGCCCTCGACGTCTTTACCGCGTAAACGTTGTACGGCGACGCAATGACGTGGTGCGGATGCGTGACTGCGGCCTCGACGTCAGTGGTCGACGTGGAGGAAGCCATCACGGGCCCTGGTCGCGCCGAGACGTGGTCGCGCCGGAGGCGCGCCGTACGGGCGCGCCCGTGTGATGCCCGGTGTCCGATGGCCGCGGGCCCCGTCGCCGGATGCCGGGGGGCGCCGTCCCCGCGCCCCGGTCGGGGCGTGACGGGGTAGTTAGGGGTAGTAGCCGCATTCTCCCGGAAAGCTCCGGTTGGCGCGGTGCGTCCTCTGGCGGGGGCGCAGTGAATGGGTAGTGTTGGAGTGCGCACAATACCGATACTGCGCACTTTCGCCACGTCGGCCGTGCCGGTCCCGCGGTTGTGGCGCCCCGCGTTGGCGGAAGCGGTCGGGAACACACGCGTCCGAGCGTCAGCCCTCGCATCGGCGGCGCCGACCACACGCCGGGCGGGGCACGCGACGTGAGCCGAGACGCGGGGGGACGTCGGTCTGGGACGAGCCCCCACCGTTAGACCGGCTCGACGCGCGCTCGTGCACGCGCGTCGAGGCGACACGCGGCCGCGGTATCGATTACCTCCGCCGTCATCGCCTCGACGGACCCGGCGCGCCGCACCCGGGTGGGAAGCTGCCGGGCGATCAGAACCGGGCGCGCGCTCGCGTGGCGCTTGACGTCCTGCGCCGTCTCGCGCGCGAAGTCGTCCGTCGTTTCCGCGTCGGCCAAGAAGAGGTCCATGTACGGCGCGAACACCAGGTGTGCAACGTCCCCGCCGTCGTTCGATCCGTACCAGCGCCCTTCCAGCCCCTTGCGGAACCGCTCGCGCGCCACCGCGAACCAGCAGCTGGTGCCGGGGAGGCCGTACGGGTCGATTGCGGACAAGTACGGGGCGTAGACGTCCGGGTACGCCGGCGTGCCGGGAAGAGCGATCCCGGCAACCGCGACCATGTTGCAGAACGCTCGCAACGACCCGACGTCGGCCGGATCGGCGCGGTCCAAACACCCGAGCCAGGCCATCCCGAGACGCGCCGCCTCGCGCCTCAGCGCGTCGCGTGTCGGTCGGGGCACCTGACCCTTGAATGCGCGCACGTGGGCGGCCAGGCGATTGACGCCTTCGGCCATGCGGTCCGTCCTCGCGCGGTCTGCCCGGATTGCCGCATCGAGGTGCGCGCGCCACTGCCCGACCGTGTCGCCGCCGGGGAGCGGACGCCAGGGCCCGTCTCTGGCGGCGATAATCTGCGCGCTCGGCAGGCCAAGCGCGCGGGCCGTTGCGACGGCCGTAGCGTCCAGGAGTTGCGCCCGGGCCTCGCATTGCACGAGGGCGACCCCACTCCCGCCAGCGACGCACCGCGGAAAGCGGCGGAGCACCCCGAGCACGCCGGCGGCGTACGCCGACCTGGTGCCGGCCGTCGGCGCGATTTCGCCCAGGTGCGTCTCGGTGACGGCGAGTTCGCACCCGTGCGCGTCCCAGGCGGTGAAGAACGCCTCGACCGCTCGGACTCCACGCTGCCGTCGGCCGCGCGGGCGGCTCTCCCGGCAGAGCAGGGCCAGGTGCGACGTGTCCAGGTAGACGCGCATCACCCGCGCAAGATTAGCCCCGCGACGTCCGCCGACGTCGGGGAGCCGCGTCGTTTCGGGCGTCCGGCAGCACGGGGAGGAATGACGTGACGGGACGTCTGTAGAGCTGCGCGAACCGCAGCAGGTCGATCGGATCCAGACGCCGGTCGCCGGTCTCGCACTTCGAGACGAACTGGTCGCCGCGCCCGAGACGCCGCCCCACCTCGCCCTGCGTGAGGCCGAGGGCGACGCGCGCCGCGCGCAACTCGCCGAGCATGTACTGGTACTCGGGAGCCCGGGTGGGCGAGGGGAACCGATTCCGCCGCGGCGGGTGCGTCCGCTCGCGTACCTGATCCGACGGCTGCTCGGCGGACGGGCGCGCGGCCGCGGGGCGGCGCGGAGCAGCAGGGGCCATGCGCGCACGTCGCAACGCGCTTGGCTATCCCCCATCTTGGGGGGACTACTGCTCACCACCGCGCCACGACCGCCCGCGATGGATCCCGTGTCCGCCGTTCCTCTCCTGACTCTCTACGCCGTACGATTAGCCCCGCGAGCACCGCGGGTCGGGGCGTCGCGCCGGGTGCGCGGGCGCTCGCCGAGGGCCGGCTCGGCGTCGAGCGCGTCGCCGAGCTCCGCCCAGCCCGCGCCGAGGGCGTGCAGCAACTGCCAGAGGTTCTCGAAACTCGGGTTCTGCTCCCCGCGCTCGACCGCCCCGACGTATGTCCGGTCGACGTCGGCGGCGAGCCCGAGCGCCTCCTGCGAGAGCCCCCGGGCCTCGCGCAGACGGCGGAGCACCGCGCCCAGGGCGCGCCGGGCCTCCGGGTTCCGGTTCACCGCGCATACGTTGCGCGACGCCGTTGATTCCTCGACGGTCAATTACTAGCGTTCACGCACTCGGCGCACCGTCGTCACTCGTCGCGGCGCGTGCGGGACCGTGTGACGCTCCGGTGTCTACTCCACCCCGTTCGCGAAGAGCACGCAAGGAGGTCAGAATGCTGCAGTGGCTGCGGCGCGTCATACGGACCGTCCCTCTGGCCCTCGCGGCGGGCGTGCTCTGGCTCGTCGCCAGCGTGGCGCTCCTCGTCATGTGCTGCGCCGGGCTTTCCCAGCTCTTCGGTGGCGCCGGCTGGCTGTGGCTCCGCATGCCGACGCTGCTCGCAGTCAGGGTCGAGTGGTTCGGGTTCGCGGCTGCGGGACTTCTCGTACCGTGCGCCGCCGGCGTCGCGGCCGACGCCGTACGCGCTCTGCCCTACGGAATTGATTCCGAGGTCGAGCGCCGGATCTACGTGTGGGACGACTATCGCCTGCCCCGCGTGGTGCAGGCCCCCCGGCCGTGGTAACGCCGACGTACGACCCGGCGCGGCGGGCGACGCACGCGTCCCTGTACGGCACACCGGACGGGGGGCCCGGACCGCTCGACGTGCGGCCCGCAGCCTCGCCGCAGCCACCGCACGCCCTGCACTTCGTGCTGCAGCACCAGGGTCGGACGGGTGGCTCGCTCGTCGCCGCGCTCCTGGCGCAGTACCACGCGCGGTACCACGAGCCCCGGGGCGTGCCGACCCTCGGCTTCGACCTCGCCCCGCTCACACCGGGGTTCGCGCGCTACGGCCGCGCCGGCGCGCTCGGCGTACGGCGCGTGGTGCGGCAGGACCGCGACGGCCGCTGGTCGTTCGACCACGCCATGGACGAGCTGGTCGAGGTGGTCTACCGCGCGGTCACCCGACGGGCAGCCGCGGCGCGCCAGACGGTTCTCACCGTGGCCACGGCCGTCCAGCCGGGCGTCCCCGCGACGGCCGTGACCGCGATCGCCGACGTCGGCCCGGCCGCCTTTCTGGCGTTCTTCGAATGCGTCGCCGACGGCGCCGTCGGCGACGCGCTCGCCGGAGTTGGCGTCCGGGTCGTCCTGCACGCCGTCACGGCATCGGGCGAGGCGATCTCCCCGGCGGTGGCGGCCTGCTACGCGCGCGCGGTCGCGCTGCCCGCGGACACGGCCGCCGTCATCTGGCGCAACGACGGCCCAGCGCACGGCATTGGCGGCCCGAACGGTCCGACTGCCGCGCCCGCCACCCACGCCGCGCGGTCCGAGCGCGCCCTCCACGTGCTTGTCGCCGCGCTCGCCGAGCGGTACCGCGTCGCTGGCGTCGTTCACGTCCCCGCCCTCCCCGGGCTCGGCGCCGAGGAGCGGGACGTTCCCGAGACGGCGTCGCACGACATCGAGCACGGTCCCGTCACCGACGCGCTGGTCGACGCGCTCCCCTTCGCCGAGGCGCTGCGGGCGCCGTGGCCCGACTCGCCGGCCCGGCATCGCCTCCGGGCCGCGCGCGACGGCGTGTTTGCGCAGCTCGCCCGGGCGCTCGGGGCCACGGATCTGGCCACCTGACCGCCACGCTCCGTGCGTCTGACTCGCCGCTTTCACATCGGGGATCTGCTGGCCGTCGTCATGCAGACTCCCCGCGCGTCGGCCCGCGGTTCGGCCGGGCTCACGGCTCTGCGGAGCTACATGGCCGGCCGCGCCCCGGCCGGCCCGGGCGACGGCCCCGTGGACTTCGTCGTCGATGCGAACGAGGACTACGCCGACGACTTCACCGCTGCAGTCCTGGCGGCCTACCCCGAACTCGGCGCGTACGCCGCCGACGTCGCGCCCCCCGGCGAGCTGCAGGCACTCTGGCTCCGCCGCCGTGAGCGGGAATTCGGGCGCTACCTGTCGGCCCCCATGCTGCCGGCGCTCCACCCGCTGCGCGACGGCACGCGCGGGGGACCACCGGCCGGCGACACGATCGACATCGACGCCAGGGGCTCGGACGCCCCACCGGGCGCGCGCCCTGGGCCGCCGCGCGTCCAACCACTGTACGCCTGGCGCGGGCACGCGCCGCTCTTCAAGACGTGCGATCGTCTGACGGCCGGCCACGCGCCGCCGATCATTACCACGGCCGCGCCCGCCGGGATCGCGGCCGCGTCGGCGGCCGGCGTCCCACCGCGCCAGCGGTTCCACGTCGGCGACCTGCTGTCCGTGGTCATGGACCGCATGGTGTCGCCACGCGGGTACCGGGGCGCGTTGGCCCTGCTGCGGTACATGGCCGACCAGCCCACGGCCGACGAGCCCTGGGCCGACACTGACGCCTTCGCCAGGTACGCCGGCGATTTCCGTGCGGCCCTCCTGGCCGCGCACCCGGCCCTCGGCGCGTTCGGCAAGGATGACGAGCCGCCTGAGGAGCTGCGGCCGGTCTGGCTGCGGCGCCGCGAGCGCGAGTTC
>DASWUT010000565.1:0-1588 GCA_036401455.1 Gemmatirosa sp.
GATTGGATGGGTCGCGCGGCCGTGTACGCGCTTCCGGCGCGGTACGAGCCGTTCGGGCTGTCGGCGCTCGAGGCCGGGCTCGCCGGCTGCGCGCTGGTGTTGGGCGACATCCCGAGCCTGCGCGAGGTGTGGGGAGACGCGGCCACGTACGTCGCGCCGGACGACGCGGCCGCGCTCGCCGACGCACTCCGGACGCTCGCCGCCGACGACGCGCATCGCACCGCGTTGGGCATCCGGGCACGAACGCGTGCCCTCACGTACACCCCGGCGCGCATGGCGGACGGTTACCTCGCCGCGTACGCGGCCGCGGCCACGCACCACGGAGCGGCGGCATGCGCATAGTCATCTTCTGCCATTCGCTGGCCTCTGACTGGAACCACGGGAACGCACACTTCCTGCGCGGCGTCGCGCGCGAGCTCGGCACGCGCGGGCACGACGTGCGCGTGTGGGAGCCCGAGAACGCGTGGAGTGCGAGCAATCTCGTGTCGGAGTACGGCGCGGCTGCCCTCGATGGCTGGCTCGCCGCGTACCCGGCGCTCGCCCGCGTGCGGCACGTCTATGACCCCGAGCGCCTCGACGCCGCGCTCGACGAGGCGCTCGACGGCGCGGACCTGGTGCTCGTGCACGAGTGGAGCGAGCATGCGCTCGTCGCCGCCGTCGGGCGGCGGCGCGCGGCGGGCGGGCCGCACGGTGCGTTCCGACTGCTCTTCCACGACACGCACCACCGCTCGGTGACCGAGCCGGATGCCATGCGGGCCTACGATCTGAGCGCCTACGACGGCGTGCTCGCGTTCGGCGAGGCGGTGCGCCAGGTCTACCTCACCAGTGGCTGGGCGCGGCGCGCGTGGACGTGGCACGAGGCGGCCGACGTCGACGTGTTCCATCCCTACCTGGGCGAACCGCGCGAGGGCGACCTCGTCTGGGTCGGAAACTGGGGCGACGAGGAGCGCACCGACGAGTTGCGCGAGTTCCTGTTGGGCCCGGTCCACGACCTCGGCCTGCGCGCGCGCGTGCACGGCGTTCGCTACCCGGAGTACGCGAAGCAGGAGCTCGCCGCGGCAGGGATCGACTACGCGGGGTGGCTGCCCAACTACGAGGCGCCACGCGTGTTCGCGCGCTACGGCGTGACGGTGCACGTGCCGCGGCGGCCGTACGTGCGCGCGCTCCCGGGCGTGCCGACGATCCGCGTTTTCGAGGCGCTCGCCTGCGGCATTCCGCTCGTGAGCGCACCGTGGAACGACGCGGAAGGGCTGTTCACGCCGGGCGAGGACTTCCTCTTTGCCCACGACGGCGCCGAGATGCGCGCGCGACTGCGCGACGTGCGCGGCGATCCGTCGCTCGCGCGGACGTTGGCCGAGCGCGGCCGCGCGACGATCCTCGCCCGGCACACCTGCGGCCATCGCGCGGAGGAGTTGCTCGCCGTCGCGCGCGAGTTAGGAATCTCCGGATGAACATCGCCTTCTTCGGGTCGTCGATCGTTTCTGCGTACTGGAACGGCGCGGCCACCTACTACCGCGGGATCGTCCGCGCGCTGCACGACCGCGGGCACCGCGTCACGTTCTACGAGCCCGACGCGTACCAGCGCCAG
>DASWUT010000566.1:0-2362 GCA_036401455.1 Gemmatirosa sp.
CTACGACCTCCTGATCCGCCCCGTTCGAGCGCAGCTCGGCGCTGGCGAGCGCCTCGTGTTCGTCACCGACGGCACGTTCGCCGCTGTGCCGTTTGCTGCGTTGCGCGACGGCATCGCGGGTCGCGCGTTAGTCGCGGACCACGCAATCCGGTTCGCGGGCAGCCTGCGCGACGCGGCGACCGACCCGGCCCGGCGACGTCGTCGCGGGGCCGTGCTCCTCGTCGGCGATCCGGCCTTCGCATCGGCGGCGCACCCGCTGCTCCGGCGGCTGCCCGGCGCTGCGGCGGAGGTCGGCGCGCTCGGGCGCGCGTATGCGGGCGCCACGGTGCTCACCGGGCGCGCGGCGACGGTCGCGCGGGTGCGCGCGCGGCTGTCCGGCGCGCGCGTCCTGCATTACGCGGGTCATGCGGTGTTCGACGCCGGCCGCCCCGAACGCTCGTACCTCGTGCTGGCGCACGACGAACGCCGCACCGGCGGCGATTGGCGGGCCGACGCGATCGCGGATCTCAGACTTCCCGCGACGGACCTTGTGGTCCTCGCGGCGTGCCAGACACTTGGGAGTCGCCCCGCGGTCCTGGACGGCGTCGCCGGCGTGGCGGGCGCGTTCCGCGCGGCTGGCGCGGCGGGCGTGCTCGCCGCGGCGTGGCGGGTGGACGATGCGGCGACGCGGCCGTTCATGCTGGCGTTCCACCGCGCGTACGGCGCGACGGGCGACGGGCCCGGCGCGTTGCGCGCGGCGCAGTTGACGATGATGCGGGACCCGCGGGCCGAGCTCCGGTCGCCGGCCGCTTGGGGGTCGTTCCACTTCGTGGGTCACTAATCCACACTATATCCTGACTACGCCATGCGCATCCCCGTTACGCTGCGGTTCAAGGGGTTGTTCCTCTTCGTGCCCCACGTGGGGCGAGTGTCCGCGCTGGTGCCGCGCACCGACGTTCGCCCGCACGACCCCGAAATCCCGACGCATGATCTGCTCATGCTGGAGTGGCACAGGTCGGACGAACCGTCGTTCGAGCGCATCCAACTCGACCATCGCGTTGTCAGCTTCGTACTACCCGGCGTGACAGACGACTCACAGTTGCCGTCGGGCCTCCTCGACGTCACGGACCTCATGAAATGCCCCGTCGAGTCCAAGTACGTGCGGGACCCGCTGAAGCGCGAACGGCTGCGTGGGCGAGTCGACCTCGGGATAGGGTGGACCGAGACGGGT
The DNA here is from genome assembly GCA_036401455.1 of Gemmatirosa sp. Taxonomy (GTDB): domain Bacteria; phylum Gemmatimonadota; class Gemmatimonadetes; order Gemmatimonadales; family Gemmatimonadaceae; genus BPUI01. Next base: position 1,211 of record DASWUT010000566.1, read on the forward strand.
CAGCTCGCCTGCGAGGAGTTCACCTGTCGTTCGTCCGACGGGTCGTCGATGACGAAACCCGTTACGGTGTGGGGCGAGTTCAGGACTACCTGCGAGGTTACCGATCCGGCGTCGTTCGGCGTCCACATACTCGACGTGAACGGTCACGATCCCCGGCCGAGTTTCATGCCGTTCATCCCGTTCAGGGGAGACACGCTGACGATCTGGTGCATCCACGCGCCGAGTTCAGAACACGACCACGTCCCGCACCCTGGTGATCGCGTAACGCACTTCGACGCGTACTGTGACGTCGTCGACCCGAAGGCGCCACCTCCTGACGTGCTGACCCCACTCGAGTCCACGCAGCCCTGCGGTCCTGAGAATCCGGATTCGTATTTCCCCGGCGGGATAGTCAAAGGTGGCACGACGAGGACATGTCCGAGTGCCTGCGCCACGCACGTTGTCTAACCGGCGACGACGCGGCCGCGGCTTTCTATCAACGTGTGACCGCGGCGAGTAGGGTGTCGAGCGAGCGCCGAACCGCTATGACGCCGTCGGGCGTCCCGTCGGCGAGCTGCCGTTGCACCCGCCGCACCGCGTCGCCCGCGGGCGTCCCGGCCGCGAAGCGGGCCGTCGCGCGCTCCAGGTGCGCGCGGCTCGCCGGCTCGCGCAGGAACGCCAGGTCGCCGGCCGCCGCCGCGAATCGCGCGAGCTCGGCCCAGGCCGCGAACTGGACTAACGCATCCTCCGTCGGCCCGACGGCGATCTCGACCGCCTCACGGGCGCGGCGCACGTCGGCCGCGGTCACGCGCTGTGCCGCGGCACGGTCCCGCAGCGAGTCGGCGAGTCGCCGGTACGCGCCGGCAATGTAGCCCGCCCCGTCGATCTGTCCGACTAACGACGCCACCGCGAGCGCGGCCGCGCCCGCACTCGTGTCCCGCCGCGCGGCGCCCCCCTCCAGGTCGGCGAGACGGACGCCGAGCCGCGCGGCACGCATGTCGGGCGGCAACGCGTCCCCCTCCGACCGCGCATCGGACCAGGCGAACGGCACGACCGCGAGGAGCCGCCGTGGCGACGCGGGCGCGAACACGACGCTGTCGGTCGTCGCGAGCGGGACGGGGAGCGCCGCGACGGCTTCGACGTGCGAGTCGCGGGCCGGCGCGGCCGCGCCTC
>DASWUT010000567.1:0-4474 GCA_036401455.1 Gemmatirosa sp.
AGCTCGCGACCACGCTCCGCCGCGGCGACATCGCCAGCAAGGTGCAGGTGTTCGTCGCGTCCGGCCGCGCCGAGTCGACGCTCATCAAGAACACGCTCGCGAAGGACCCGACCGATCCCGCCAAGCTCGAGGAGAAGGATCGCCGCAAGATGGGCGAGACCGATCGCGAGATCGGCGAGAACGTCGCGCTGAAGCAGATCTATGGACTTCTGCGTCCGGGCGACGCGCCCAACGCGGAGACCGCCAAGCAGGCCATCGAGCGCCTGTTCTTCAGCCCCAAGCGCTACGACCTCGGCCGCGTGGGCCGCTACAAGATCAACCAGCGGCTCAACCTCAACACGCCGGCCAGCACGACGGTCCTCACGAAGGAGGACTTCATCGCGATCGTGCGCTACCTCGTCGAACTGCACGAGGGGCGCGGCAGCACGGACGACATCGACCACCTGGGCAACCGGCGCATCCGCTCGGTGGGCGAGCTGATCGCCAACCAGTTCTCCGTCGGCCTGTCGCGCATGGCGCGCCTCGTCAAGGAGCGCATGTCGATCAACACGGATCCGGAGAAGATCTCGCTCGACGACCTCGTCAACGCGCGCACGGTCAGCGCGGTGATCCAGGCGTTCTTCGGGTCGTCGCAGCTGTCGCAGTTCATGGATCAGACCAACCCCCTTGCCGAGTTGACGCACAAGCGTCGCCTCTCGGCCTTGGGCCCGGGCGGTCTGACGCGTGAGCGCGCGGGCTTCGAAGTGCGCGACGTGCACTATTCGCAGTACGCGCGCATGTGCCCGATCGAGACGCCGGAAGGCCCGAACATCGGCCTCATCACGTCGCTCGCCTGCTTCGCACGCGTCAACGACCTCGGCTTCATCGAGACGCCGTACCTCGTCGTGAAGGATGGCAAGGTGACGGGCGACGTCGCGTGGCTCGACGCCAACCGCGAGGAAGGCCGCGTCGTCGCGCAGTCCAACGCGAAGCTCAACCCGGACGGCACGTTCGCCGACGAGCTCGTGCTCTGTCGGGACGGCGGTGACCTGCCGCTCGTCACGCCGGACCGCATCGACTACATGGACGTTGCGCCCGAGCAGATGGTCTCGATCGCCGCGGCGCTCATCCCGTTCCTGGAGCACGACGACGCGGACCGCGCGCTCATGGGCTCCAACATGCAGCGCCAGGCGGTGCCCCTCCTCAACCCGCGCACGCCGCTCGTCGGCACCGGGTTGGAGAGCCGCGTCGCGCGCGACTCGGGTGCGGTGATCATCGCCAAGCGCCCGGGCGTGATCGCGCACGTCACCGCCGACGAGATCATCGTCGACGCGGGACCGGCCGAGCGGCAGACCGAGGACCGGCGCGCCACGTCGCGGCCGCTCCAGCGCCTCACGCAGCTCGACCGCTACAAGGTCAAGAAGTATCTGCGCACCAACCAGGACACGGCGATCAACCAGCGCCCGCTCGTCCGACTCGGGCAGCGCGTCAAGGCGGGCGACGTGCTCGCCGACGGCGCCGCGACCGAGCAGGGGCAGCTCGCGCTCGGCAGCAACGTCACCGTGGCCTTCATGCCGTGGTACGGGCACAACTTCGAGGACGCCATCGTCCTCTCCGAGCGTCTGGTCAAGGACGACGTCTACTCGTCGATCCACATCCAGGAGCTCGAACTGCACGTGCGCGACACGAAGCGCGGGCAGGAAGAGATCACGCGCGAGATCCCGAACGTCGCCGAGGATGCGCTCATCGACCTCGACGAGCGCGGCATCGTGCGCATCGGCGCGCACGTGAAGCCGGGCGACATCCTCGTCGGCAAGATCACGCCGAAGGGCGAGACCGAGCTTTCTCCTGAAGAGAAGCTGCTCACCGCGATCTTCGGTGAGAAGGCGAAGGACGTGAAGGACAGCTCGCTCAAGGTGCCGCCGGGGATGGAGGGCGTCGTCATCGACGTCAAGATCTTCAGTCGCATCGAAGACCAGGTCGTCGAGAAGGATCGCGGCGAGCGCATCGGTGAGGTGCGCCGGCTCGAGGGCGAGGAGAAGATCCGCGTCAACGACGTGCGCGACGCCGAGCTGCGCGATGCGCTCGAGGGCGAGACGATCGCGCTCGCGCTCAAGAGCGGCACGGTGGAAGAGGCCGTGGCGCAGGGCACCGTGCTCACGCGCGACGTGCTGCGCGGGCTCAAGTTCGCCACCGTCGATCTCAAGACGTTCCGCGTCGAGCAGAAGCCGGTCAACGACCGCATTCGCTCGATCATCGAGGCGGCCAACGAGGAAAAGGGCCGCATTGAGGAGCGCGCGGAGGAGCGGATCGACCGCATCCTGCAGCCCGACGAGCTGCCGCCGGGCGTGATCCAGCTCGTGAAGGTCTACCTCGCCGAGAAGCGCAAGATCTCGGTGGTTGACAAGATGGCCGGCCGCCACGGCAACAAGGGCATCGTCGCCCGCATCGTGCCCGAGGAGGACATGCCGTTCCTCCCCGACGGCCGTCCGGTCGACATCGTGCTCAACCCGCTCGGCGTGCCGTCGCGCATGAACGTCGGGCAGATCCTCGAGACGCACCTCGGGTGGGCCGCGCGGATGCTCGGCTTCTACGCCAAGACGCCGGTGTTCCAGGGCGCGAACGAGCGCGAGATCGGCCTGCTGCTCAAGCTGGCCGGCCTCGTCACGGCCGCGCGCACGCTCGGGTTCACCGCGCAGGCGCCGACCGTCGCGGAGGCGGAGGTCAAGCAGATCGTCGCCGACGTCAAGCCGTCGCTCGCCGACGCTGACAAGGTGTACCTGCTCAACGACGCGACGCTCAACGACCTCACCGCCGAGGGAATGTCGGAGGCGACGCGCACGTTAGGCGCTCAGGTGCGCGACTTCCTCGTCTCCGCCGCGAAGGAACTCGTCGCGCGCGAGCAGGCCGAGGGCAACAACCGCATCGCGTACCACCGCTCCGAGGCGGCGCGCGACGTCGCCGACCGCGATGGCGTGATCACCGAGCTCGAAGGCGACGCGAAGCGCGCCCCGGCCGACGTGCTCACGCGCGATGAGTTGCCGGCGCTGGCCGCGCTCCTCGGCGCACGGAAGGGCGAGGGCGATCTCGACGCGGCCGCGGCCGAGCTGATGCGGCTCGCCGGGCTCACGCCGGGCGGCAAGATCCGCGTCCGCGACGGGCGGACGGGCGAGACCTTCGCCAACCCCGTCACGGTCGGCGAGATCTACATGCTGAAGCTCTCGCACCTGGTCGACGACAAGATCCACGCCCGGAGCATCGGGCCGTACTCGCTCGTCACGCAGCAGCCGCTCGCTGGCAAGGCGCAGTTCGGCGGCCAGCGCTTCGGCGAGATGGAGGTGTGGGCGCTCGAGGCGTACGGCGCCGCGCACATCCTGCAGGAGATGCTGACGGTCAAGTCGGACGACGTGAACGGCCGGAGCCGCGTCTACGAGGCGATCGTGAAGGGGCAGAACCTGCCCGAGCCGGGTATTCCCGAGTCGTTCAACGTGCTCGTGAAGGAGCTGCAGGCGCTCGGTATCAAGGTCACGCTCGGCGCGACCGCGGTCGACGACGAGGAGTTCGGCGTACTCGGCGATCCGGGCGCGATCGCGCTCGGCGCCGGCGCGGACGCGCAGGTCGCGCCGCCGACGGTCGGGGCCGTCCCGGTCCCGGCCGACGAGGACGAAGACGAGCCCGCTCCGGCAGTTCGTCGCCGCACGCCCGCGCGCGCCAAGGCGGACGCGAAGGCCAAGACCGGCGCCCCGGGCAGCACGCCCGACGGCGACGCGAATGGCTCCAACGCAAGCGAGGAGTAACCGATGATCGATTTCCGCTCCACGCGCGAGACCCGCGCGTCGGCGTTCGACTACATGAGCGTGCGGATCGCCTCTCCCGAGGAGATCCGCGGCCCCAAGGACCCCAAGGAGCGCGAGCGGCTGGAGATGGCCGGGCTGCGCACCTGGTGGTCGTGGGGCGAGGTGCTCAAGCCCGAGACCATCAACTACCGGTCGTTCAAGCCTGAAAAGGATGGCCTCTTCTGCGAGCGCATCTTCGGGCCGGTCAAGGACTGGGAGTGCCACTGCGGCAAGTACAAGCGCATTCGCTACCGCGGCGTGATCTGTGACCGCTGTGGCGTGGAGGTCACGCTGAGCAAGGTGCGGCGCGAGCGCATGGGCCACATCGAGCTGGCCGTGCCGGTCGCGCACATCTGGTTCTTCAAGACGCTGCCGAGCCCGATGGGGAACCTCGTCGACATCACGCTGCGTGATCTCGAAAAGGTGCTCTACTACAGCAACTACGTCGTCGTCGAGCCGGGCGCGCAGGACGTGCGGTCCGCGCAGCTGCTCGAGGAAGACGAGTACCTCGCGCTCCGCCAGAAGGCGCGCGAGGAGGGTGACAGCGCGTTCAGCGCCGACATCGGCGCGCCCGCGGTGCGCGAGCTGCTGCGCCGTCTCGACGTCGACAAGGTCTCGGAAGAGCTGCGGACCAACGTCGTCGGCGAGAACTCGCAGCA
>DASWUT010000568.1:0-11803 GCA_036401455.1 Gemmatirosa sp.
CGCGCCCCGTCAGGCCGCGAGCCGCTCCGCGATCACGCCCCGCACGCGGTCCGCGGCGATGCGGTCCTGCGCCAGCGTGTCGCGGTCGCGCACGGTGACCGTGCCGTCCTCGAGCGTCTGCCCGTCGACCGTCACGCAGAACGGCGTGCCGACCTCGTCCTGGCGTCGATACCGGCGCCCGATCGCCCCCGAGTCGTCGTAGAACACCGGCACGTCGCGCCGCAGCTCGTCGGTCAGCTTGTGCGCGAACTCCGGCATCCCGTCCTTCTTGACGAGCGGAAACACCCCCGCCTTGATCGGCGCGATCGCCGGGTGCAGCCCCAGCACCACGCGCCCCTCCGCCTCTCCGGCGACCTCCTCCTCTCGGTACGCGTTGGCGAGCGCGGCCAGCGTCACGCGGTCCGCGCCGACGCTCGTCTCGACGACGAACGGCACGAAGCGCCGGTTCGCCTGCTGGTCGTAGTACTCGAGCTTCTTCCCCGAGTACTCCTGGTGCCGCGCCAGGTCGAAGTCGCCGCGATGGTGCACGCCCTCGATCTCCTGAAAGCCTAACGTACCGCCGAAGTCGAACTGGATGTCGAATGCCGCGCGCGCGTAGTGCGCGAGCTCCTCGGGCGTGTGCTGGTGGAAGTGCAACCGCGATTCGCTCAGGCCTAACGAGAGCATCCAGCGCATCCGCTCCGCCTTCCAGTAGTCGAACCACGCCATGTGGTCCGCCTCCGGATCGACGAAGAACTGCATCTCCATCTGCTCGAACTCGCGCGTCCGGAAGGTGAAGTTCCCCGGCGTGATCTCGTTACGAAACGCCTTCCCGATCTGCGCGATCCCGAACGGCACTTTCTGACGCGTGCTCTGCTGCACGTTCAGGAAGTTCACGTAGATCCCCTGCGCCGTCTCCGGGCGCAGGTAGACCACGCTGGCCGAGTCCTCCAGTGCGCCCATGAACGTCTTGAACATGAGGTTGAACTGCCGCGGCGCGGTCAGCTCGCACTGCTCGAACTCGCCCGGCTTCCGGCTCGGCTTCCGCGGACAGCGCGCATCCTCGAGCTTGTCCGCGCGGAAGCGCCCCTTGCACGCCTTACAGTCGACGAGCGGGTCGACGAACCCGGCCACGTGCCCGCTCGCCTCCCACACGCGCGGATGCATCAGGATCGCCGCGTCGAGTCCCTCGACGTCGTCGCGCATCCGGACCATGCTGTGCCACCAGCGGTCCTTGACGTTCTTCTTCAGCTCGACGCCGAGCGGACCGTAGTCCCACACCGATCCCGTCCCACCATAGATCTCGGAGGACTGGAAGATGAACCCGCGTCGCTTGCAGAGCGATACGAGCTTGTCCATGACGTCGGGCTGGGTGCTGGCGGGGGGCATGGCGGGACGGTCGGGTAACGAAAGGGCGAACGCGTAAGGTACGCCGACCCGGAGGCGCGCCGTAGGGGCGACCCCCGCCGTGCGTCACCCCCTCCGCCCGTTACCGCCCAGCGTGTGTCACCCCGTCGGCCCGAGCGGCGCCCCCGCCGACGTCAGTTCGGGCACGGGCGCGTACGTCGGCAGCGTCACCCCCGTCAGGTGCCGCGCGATCAGCGCGCCGTGATCCCGCCCGTTCTCGATGAAGATGCGGTTCGCGTTGTACCCCGATGCGATCACCCCGGCGATGTAGACGCCCGGCACGCTCGTCTCCATCGTCGTCGGATCGTGCGACGGGATGCCCGACTCCGCGTCGAGCGGCACGCCGAGCGCCTGCAGCAGCCCGCTGTTGGGCAGGAATCCCGTCGTGAGATAGACGAGCTTTGCCGGAACGGTCTGCTCGCGAACGGGCGCGCCCACCGCGACGGCGTGCGCAGGGTCGCCATCGTCGCTCACCATCACGCGCACCGCCTCGGGCTCGATGGCGACGACGCGCGCGTTCCACACGCCGCGGATGCGCCCTTCGCGCAACCGTGCACTCACGTCCGGCAGCACCCATGGCTTGATGTTCGGATCGAGCCCCGGACCGAAGTGCACGATCGTCACGCGCGCCTCGGAGCGATACAGCTCGAGCGCGGCGTCGACGGCCGAGTTCCCGCCGCCGACGACGACCACCTCCTGCTGAAACCCGTAGTGCCCCTCGTTGAAGTAGTGCGAGACGTGCGGCAGGTCCTCGCCCGGCACACCCAGCCGGCTCGGCGTGCCGAAGTAGCCGGTCGCGATCACGATCGACCCCGCCCGCCACTCGCGCGCGACCCCGGTCGTCGACTGCGACCGGACGACGAACCGCGCGTCGTCGACGTCGGACACGTCTAACGGCTCGATCCCGACCACCGTCTCGTACTGCCGCACGTCGAGCCCGCAGTGCGCCGTCACCGTACGGTAGTAGGCGAGCGCGTCGCGCCGCGACGGCTTCTCCCCGGCTATCGTGAACGGCACGCCGCCGATCGCGATCCGCTCCGCCGTCGAAAAGAAGTTCATGTATGGCGGATACGACGCGATCCCGCTCGCGAGGCAGCCCCGGTCGAGTACGACGGCGCGCAGCCCGGCGCGCCCGCACGCGATCGCCGCGGCGAGACCGCACGGCCCCGCCCCGACGATCAGCACGTCCACGCGCTCGCTTATCTCTTGGGTCACGCCGTTCTCCCCATGACGGCGGCCGTCGTGGCCGCTCGTGATTCCACCGTCGCCGACGCGGTCCCCGGTCAGGACGTCGCCCCTACCCCGGCCGCCGCACCGTCCAGCGCGATGATCTGGTCGCGCCGCGTCCCCACGCTCACGTACGCGATCGGCGCCTCGACCAGTTCCTGTACCCGGTCGAGGTACGCGCGTACCTCACGCGGCAGGTCGGTCAGCGCGCGCGCGCTGCCCGTCGTACGACGCCAGCCCGGAAACCACTCGTACTTCGGCACCGCCTGTTCCAGCGCCACGAGGTCGCCCGGGAACTCCGTGTACCGCTCGCCGTCGACGTCGTAGCCCGTGCACAGCGCGATCCGGTCGAGCGTGTCGAGCACGTCGAGCTTCGTCACCGCGAGCCCCGTGAGCCCGTTGACCCGCGTCGCGTAACGCGCGACCACGGCGTCGAACCATCCGCACCGACGCGCGCGCCCGGTCGTCGCGCCAAATTCGTTGCCGAGCCGGCGCACCTCCTCCCCCAACTCCCCGGCGATCTCCGTCGGCAGTGGGCCGTTGCCCACGCGCGTCGTGTACGCCTTGACGACGCCGAGCACGGCGTCGATCGCGGTCGGCGCGATTCCGGCCCCGATCGCCGCGCCGCCGCTGGTCGTGCTGCTCGAGGTCACGTACGGATACGTGCCGTGATCGACGTCGAGCAGCGAGCCCTGCGCGCCTTCCAGCAGCACGGCCGCTCCCGCGCGCATCGCGCGGTGCACGGCGAGCCCGACATCCTCGGCGAGCGGCAGCAGCCGCGGCGCGAGCCGCTCGAGGAGCGTCATCGTCTCGTCGACGTCCACCCGGCGCGCACCGCCGCCCGCGGCGAGCTGGGCATTCGCATGCTCGACGCCCTTCTCGACGAGCGCGCGCAGCCGGTCCGGGTGGCGCAGGTCGAGCACCCGCACCCCGCGCCGCGCGACCTTGTCCTCGTACGCGGGCCCGATCCCGCGCCCCGTCGTCCCGATCGCCCGGCTCGCCGCGCTCTCCGCGTCGACCAACTTGTGATACGGCAGCACGAGGTGCGCCCGCTCGCTGACGTACAGCCGCCCTTCGACATCGACGCCGTCATCGACGAGCTCGTCGATCTCGTGGAACAGGGTGTCGGGATCGAGCACGACGCCGTTGCCGATCGCACACCGCACCCCGGGATGCAGAATCCCACTCGGAATCTGGTGCAAGACGAACGACGCCTCGCCGATGTGCACCGTGTGGCCGGCGTTCGCGCCGCCCTGGTACCGTACGACCCAGTCGGCCCGCTCGGCGAGCACGTCGACGAGCTTGCCCTTCCCCTCATCGCCCCACTGCGCGCCGACGACGACGAGCGTGCGCGTCGCGGAATCGAACATGTACCGAGCCCCTCTCTGTCTCGCCCGCAGACGGGCGTGGCCGAAACGCAAAAACGCCCCGGCAGGTCCGGGGCGTGGGCGGAATCTAAGCGGGTCGGGCCATGGGTGCGGGGAAGCGCGTCGCAGGCCCGTGCCCGGCCGCTCACTCCGCGCCCGTACCGGCCACGCCGCGCGCGAGTCGCGCGAGCAACTCGGCCGCCCCGGCCACGCCTTCCCCCCGGAGCTGCGCCAGCGTGTCCCGCGCCGTGTGCACGCGCGCCAACGTTCCCCAGGTGCCCTTGCTCACCGTCACCGCCCCCCACCCTGCCGCCGCGAGCGCGACGGCGTCGACGAGCAATCCCGGCGGAATTCGCCGCACGTGCACGGGCGAGTGGTCGCCCGCCGCCGCCAGCGCACGCGCGATCACGGACGACACGCGGGCGCCCCGAAGCACGGTGAGCGGCCCCGCATCGTCCACGCCGTCGCAGTTGAACGCGATCCCCGGCGCGCGCCCCGCTCGTGCCCACGCGTCCGCCCACGCGTGCGCGCCCGCGAGCCCCAACTCCTCCGCGCTCGTCAGCAGCACGCCCACCACGCCCACCACGCCCTCCGCGCCGGCGAGCGCCTCGGCCGCACCAAGGATCGCTGCGACGCCCGACGCGTTGTCGAGGGCGCCATCCGAATCCGAGCCGACCGTCGTGGCGATGATCGGTACGGCCGACACCACGCCGAGCACCCCGATCGCGAACCACGCCGGCGCACCGATCACGTCGCGGCCGGTCGCGACGCCGAGCGCGGCCGCGATCGCCGCAACGCCGGTGACGGCAAGCGTGGCCACGACGCCGGCGACGCGCGCGACCATCGCGACCGGCTGCGACTTCGTATCGAGGTGCGCCACGAGCCACACGCGCACCTCCGCCCCGGGGAGCGCGTCCGGGAACGCGTTCGCCAATTCGCTTGCCAAGCCGTCAGCAGCCCGCGCAGCACGCGCGGCCGGCGACGCCGCGCGCGTCGCGACGAGATTGACGCCGTCGCGTCGGCGCCAGCTAATCCGCCGCGTGCCGAACCGCCCCACCCACGCCCCCGCCGCCGCGAGCGTCGCGCCGCCGACGGCGAGCACCGCGGCGGCGACCCCCGCCCGCCCGCGTGTACCGGCCGCGGCCGCGACGCCTAACGTCAGGGCCGCCGCGACCCCGATGACCGGCGTCCCGAATCGCCCCGGCGCGTCCGAATACGTGAACGCGACCTCGGCCACGTCGTACCCCGCCGTCCGCAGCACCCTCGCGGCGTACGCACGCGCCGTGGCCTCCGCCGCACTGCCCGCCGGGCGCCGCGCCCCTCCGATCGCCCTGAGGTGACGGACGGGGTCCGTCGACGGCGGCGCTTGGTTAGGCACCCACGCCAGCCGCGAGCACGCCCGAATCGGCGAGCCGTGCCTCGACCACCGCTCGCTCGGCGTCGGTACAGGCGAGCAACGGCGCGCGCGGCGCGCCGCCGTCCAGCCCGACGAGGTCGAGTGCACACTTGAGCCCCGCGGGTCCTAACGCGGCCACGATGTCGCGACCGAGTGGTGTGAGCAGTGCCTGCGCCGCGGCCGCCCCGTCCACGTTGCCGCGCGCGTGCGCGTCGGTCACCGCGAGCGTGATCGCCGGCGCGAACAGCGCCGCTGCAAGGATTCCGCCCCGCACGCCCATCCCGAGCGCCGTCGCGTACGTCCCCGCGTGCCCCGTCAGCACGCGAAACGCGTCCCCCTGCGCCGTCAGGTACTGTCCGAGCATCGCCAGGTCTCCCGCGCTGTCCTTCATCCCGACGACATTCGCGTGCGCGGCGAGCGTCCGGACGACGTGGGGCGAGAGCGCGAAGTGCGCGTATACCGGGATGTTGTAGAGCAGCACCGGCAACGGGCTCGCATCGGCCACCGCCGTGTAGTGCGCGACGAGCGCGGCCTCGTCCATCCGACGGCCGTAGTAGTGCGGCGCGACGACGAGCACGGCGTCCGCGCCCGCGCGCGCCGCATCGTGCGTCCGCCGCACCGTGGCCCGCGTGCTCTCGCCGCCCACGCCCGCGATCACCGTTCCGGCGGACCCGAGCGCGTCGCGCGCCCACTCGGCCAGCCTCGAGCGCTCGTCGTCGTCCAGCAGCGCCGCTTCACCACTCGAGCCGGCGGTCACCACCCCGGCGAGCCCCGCCATGTGGTGTGCGCGGACGTTCCGCACGAACGCCTCGCGGTCCAGAGCGCCATCGGCTCCGAACGGGGTGACGACGGGGGCGAATACACCAGCGAGCGCGAGCGGCATGGACGGGGAGCGGGAGCGGTGTCGGCCTACCCGTGCAAGAAGTCGAAGGCGCCCTCCGCGGGCAACCCGTTCCCGGCCCTGCCGGCGTCCGGGCTCGCCGGCACGTCGCCCCGCACCGCCGCAAGCACAGGCGGTGCCGGCCGTTCGCGCGCCGCGACCGGCGCCGCCGCGTGCAGCATCCGGAACTGCAGCGCGAAGTCCGATGGCCGCGACGCCGCCGCGAGCGCAACCTCGTACGTCACGAACTCCCGCCGCACGAGCTCCGCGAGGTGCTGATCGAACGTCTGCATCCCGTACTGCGTGTGCCCCTCCTCGATCAGCTCTCGCACTTCGTGCACGCGCCCCTCGGCGATGAGGTCCCGAATCGCGGGGGTCACGACCATCACCTCCGCCGCGACCACGCGCCCACGCCCCGACGCGCGCGGCAACAGGCGCTGCGAGACGACGGCGTGCAGCGATTCAGCGAGGCGCATCCGCACCACCGCCTGCTCCGCCGCGGCGAACATCGCCACCGTGCGCAGCACCGTGCTCTGCGCATCCGGCGTGTGCAGCGTCGACAGCAACAGATGGCCGGTTTCGGCCGCCTTGAGCGCCGTGTCGACCGTCTCGGCGTCGCGCATCTCGCCGATCAGGATCACATCCGGGTCCTGCCGCAGCGCCGCCCTGAGCCCGGCTCGAAAGCTTTCCGTATCGACGCCGATCTCGCGTTGCGTCACGCTTCCCTTCAGGTCCGCGTGCAGGAACTCCACCGGGTTCTCGAGCGTGAGGATGTGCTTCTCGCTCCGCGCGTTCACGTGCCGGATCATCGCGGCGAGCGTGCTCGACTTGCCGCTTCCCGTCACGCCCGTGACCAGCACCATTCCGCGCTCCGCCTCCGCGATGCGCGCGACGATCGGCGGCAGGCCTAACGCGTCGAGCGTCGGTACTTCGTGCGGAATCAGGCGGAGCACCGCCGAGAACGCGCCACGCTGCCGCATGATGTTGACGCGAAACCGCCCGACGTTCGCGACGGCGTACGAGCAGTCGTAGTCGGTGATCGCGTCCAGTCGCGCCCGCTCCGCCTCGCCCGGCAGCAACCGGTGCGCGATCGAGCGCGTCTGCTCCGCGGTGAGCGGCTGCCGCGTGAGTGGAACGAGCCGTCCGTCAATGCGGGCGCGCAGCACGTCACCGGCCTTGATGTGCAGGTCGGACGCGCCCCGCTCGACGGCGGCGCGGAGGATCGAGTCCATGCGAAGGTGGGCGCGAGGAAGGCGGGACGAAGACGCGCCCGCCGCTGCGCTCCACGCCGCTCGTCAGTACCCCGCCGCGAGGTCGACGACGTTCCGGAGCGGCTCGCCGCGGTCCCAGCGCGCCCAGTTGTCGAGGAAGACCGGCAGCATTCGCGACCAGAACCGCCCGGGCGACGTCGCCGACACGTGCGGCGTGATGAGCACGTTCGACATTCCCCAGAGCGGACTCGCCGTCGGCAGCGGCTCCTCGGCGAAGACGTCCAGCACCGCCCCACGCAACCGCCTGCGCCCGTCCCGTCCGCCAAGCGCCTCGATCAGGGCGGGCTCGTCCATCAGCGAGCCGCGCCCGATGTTCGCGACGATCGCTCCTTCCGGCAGCAGGCCGATCCGGCGCCGATCCAGAAGTTGACGCGTCTCCGCCGTCGCCGGAGCGGCGAGCACGACGATGTCCGCTTCGGGTAGCACGTCGTCGAGTGCGCCCGTCGCCACGACGCGCGCGAATCCGGGCGGCGCCGCCGCCGACGCGTCCCGCCGCACCCCGACGCACGTCGCCCCGAACGCGGCGCAGCGCTCCGCGACCGCCCCACCGATGCCGCGCACTCCGACGATCACCACACGGCACTCACCGAGTTCGCGCGGGCACGCATCCAGCCCGCGCGGCGTCGGTTCGATCCACGGCGCACGATTCCACGTCGCTGCCCGCTGCTGCACGGCCGCGACGTCGAACCCGCGCAGGAAGTAGAGGATGCCGCCAACGACGAGCTCCGCGATCGGGATCGCCATCACGCCGGCCGCGTTCGTCAGCGTCATTCCGCGGGCCTGCATCGCCGCGCGCGGGACCGAGCCCACCCCGGCCGCGCCGCTCTGTACCCACCGCAGCGCCGGCGCGTGCTCCAGCAGCGCCGCCGAACAGCCGAACCCGAAGTACGCCTCCGCCGGACCGATCGCGGCCGCGAGTTCCGGCGAGATCGACGGCCCCCCATCCCCGTCCGAGACGGCCGGCGTGCGCAGGATTTCGACCGTCCACCCCGCGGGCGCCGCCGCGCGCAGCCGCGCGGCCGATGCGTCGTCGAGGGCCCAGCGCCGCGCCCGCGCGTTGAGGTCGACCACGAGGCGCCGCATCACGCGCCACCCACGGGCCGCGGGCCCGCGTGCCGGAGGCACGCCATCCCACTACTTCATGTCGAGATCGCGCACCTCTTCGGGTGCCGTCTGCGGCGACGAATCGCCATACGCCTCGCTCCGCGCGACCTCCTCCATCTGCGCGATGTTCGCCTCGTCGCGGCGCGTCGGCGTGTCGAACGCCCGGAACACCGAGCTGCCGCACACCTTGCACTTCATCGCCGTCGGCACCTCACCCCGGAAGAACTGCTCGGCGCCGCACGTCACGCAGACCATCGTCGTCACCGACGCCATGATCGGGTTCGCCATCTGCCGCCGGAGCGCGTCGCCGCTCGCCTCCTGCTCCACCCGTCGATCGGCGTCCGCATCGCCCGAGTGATCGCCGCGCCGCGTCTGCTCGTCGGAGCTCTCCGCCTCGTGACGCCCTCCAGCCGCGCCGCGCGCTGGCTTGTGTGTCTCCTCGGTGCGCTGCGGGTTGAGCGTGCTCTCGTTGTCCTTCGGTAGATCCGCCATGCGTGGCTCCGGTTCGGGTACGTCGTCGAGCCCGCGCGGGGTGCAAGAGGCGTGCGCCCCGCCCGGCGTCGCGCTACCGCAGCCCCATCGCCTCGCGCACGGCCGTCATCGTCTGACCGGCGATTGCACGACACCGTTCGCCGCCCGCGTCCAGCGCGTCGGTCACCTGCCCAGGATCGGCCCGGAGCGCCGCCGCGCGGCCGCGAATCGGCACCAGCTCCTGCTCCATGTGCTCGAACAGCACCTGCTTGCACGCGATGCATCCCCACCCCGCGGTGCGGCACTTCTCGGCCACCTCCTCGACGACCGGCGGCGGAGAGAACGCCTTGTGGAGATGGTAGACGTTGCACACCTCCGGCGTCCCCGGATCGGTCTTTCGCACGCGCGCCGGATCGGTTACCGCCGGCCGCAGCTTCGCCCAGATCGCGTCCGACGACTCCATCAACCCGATCGTGTTCCCGAGCGACTTCGACATCTTCGCCTGCCCGTCGAGCCCCATGATCCGGCGCGTCGGCGTGAGCAGCGCCTGCGGCTCGGGAAAGAACGGACGGTCCTCGGGCGCGAAGCGCGCGTTCCACTTGCGCGCGATCTCGCGCGACAGCTCCAGATGCTGCACCTGGTCCTCCCCCACCGGCACCGCGTCCGCGAGGTAGAGCAGGATGTCCGCGGCCTGTAACACCGGATAGGTGAGCACCCCGACGACGACGCTTTCCTGCCGCGACGCCTTGTCCTTGTACTGTGTCTGCCGCTCCAGCTCGCCGAGCGGGGTCAGCGTGTTGAAGATCCAGGCAAGCTCGGTGTGGGCGGGCACGGCGCTCTGGCAGTAGAGCGTCGCTTGCTGCGGATCGATCCCCGCGGCGAGGAGCGAGAGCGCCATCTCGAACGTGCGACGCCGAAGCGATTCGGGGTCGTAGTTTCCCGTCAGCGCGTGGTAGTCGACGATGCAGAAGATCGAACCCGCGTGCTCGCGCTGCAGGCGCACCCAGTTCTGCACGGCGCCGAGGTAGTTGCCGATGTGCAGCTCGCCGGACGGCTGGATTCCGCTGTAGATCCGTGACATGCGCGCAAGCTACACCGCCCGCGAACGCCCTTACGATCACGACATGACGCCGTCCCCGACCGGGTCTATGCCCGACCTCGCCGCGCTCGAGCAGCACATGCGCGCCGCCGCCGCCCGCGCGGCCACGTTCATCGCCGAGCGTGCTGCCACGCGCGCCACCCTCACCTGGGAGCACAAGGGCCCGGCCGACTTCGTCAGCGAGGTCGACGTTGGCGCCGAACAGCGGATCCGCGACGCGCTCCTCGCGCGCTACCCCGACGCTGCCTTCCTCGGCGAGGAGTCCTACGACCCGGCCGCCGGACTCGGCCCCGGACTCGGCTTCGTCGTCGACCCGCTCGACGGCACGACCAACTTCCTCCACGGCTTCCCGTGGTATGCCGTCTCGATCGGCGCGACGTTCGCCGGCCAGCCGATCGCCGGCGTGGTGCACAACGCGGCGATGGGCGAGGTCTTTTCCGCGACCGCGGCCGGCGGCGCGCACCGCCGGACCAGTCCGGACGCGCCCCCCGAGCGCATCCACGTCTCCCCGATCACCGAGCCCCCGCGCGCCCTCATCGGCAGCGGCTTCCCCTTCAAGAACCACGAGGAGATCCCGCGCTACGCCGCGCAGTTCGCCGCCGTCACCCGCGCCACCGCCGGTATCCGCCGTGCCGGCTCGGCCGCGCTCGACCTCTGCGACGTCGCCTGCGGTCGCTTCGACGCCTTCTGGGAACTGAACCTCTCGCCGTGGGACCTCGCCGCGGGCCTGCTGATCATCCGTGAGGCCGGCGGCATCGCGACAACCCCCGACGGCGCCGAGGCCCAGATCGCCCACAACGGCCTTTGCGTCGGCAACCCGGCGATGCACGACTGGCTGCTCCGGACGCTCCAAACTGCCGCCAGCGCCTAACGTTGCGCCGGTCGACCGCGGCGCGCGCGACGACACCCGCGCCCGCGGACCCCGGCCCTATCGCACGCCGAGCGCCGCCGCCGCGACCCCGCCCTTCCCCACCCCGAGCGTCAGAATCCGCGGCCCCTGCTCGGTGATCGCGACCGTGTGCTCGAAGTGCGCCGACCGCTTCCCGTCCACGGTCACCACGGTCCACTTGTCCGACAACGTCCGCGTCCCCGCCTTCCCCGCGTTCACCATCGGCTCGATCGCGATCGTGAGTCCGGGCGACAGCTGCGCCCCTCGCTTCGGCTTGCCGTGGTTGGGCACCTGCGGATCCTCGTGCGGCCCGCGCCCCACCCCGTGCCCGACGAGCTCGCGCACGACGCTGAACCCGGCACGCTCGACCACCGTCTGCACCGCGTGCCCGATGTCGCCGACGTGATTCCCGACCTGCGCCACGGCGATCCCCGCTGCGAGCGCGTCCTGCGTCACGTCGAGCAACCGCTGATCCGCCGCCGAGATCTGTCCGACGGCCACCGTGACCGCTGAGTCGGTGTACATCCCCTGGTACTTCACCCCGGTGTCGAGCGAGACGATGTCCCCCTCCACGAGCACGCGCTTCCGCGATGGGATCCCGTGCACGATCTCGTGGTTGATCGACGTCAGCACGCTCCCAGGGAATCCGTAGAGCCCCTTGAACGACGGCGTCGCCCCCGGGTGCGACCGGATGAACTCCTCGCCGATGCGGT
>DASWUT010000569.1:0-2741 GCA_036401455.1 Gemmatirosa sp.
CGTCGGCCAGCCGAAGGTAGGCTTCGTGGACGAGCGCGGTCGTGTCCAGCGTCTCGTCACCGTCCCACCGCCGTCGCTGGCGCCGCGCGAGGTCGCGCAACTGGTGGTACACGTGCGGCAGCAGTTCGTCGAGCGGGCCGCGGAGTTCCGCCGCGACCACCGGCTCCGCTCGTTGATCGGAGCGGGTCGTCGACCGTGCATCGTGGCTGGCGGCCATGGTCTGCATGGTCTGTGGGGACGCCGGTCCTGGTACCGGGGAGCGGACGGCGCGCCCGCCGCGGACGTGCGGTGCCCGACGATACGGCGACAAGCGTTTGGCGGCAATACCCGGTGCGGCCGGCCGCGGCGCGGCGGCCCCCGACCGTGGCTCGGCAACCCTGGCGTCGTGCGGAGCGGGTCCTACTCCGGAGTCCGCAGGGGGTGCGTGCTGCGCTCGTAGAACTCGGTCTGCAGCCGCAAGCTCTCCCGGTCCGCCTTGGCGCTGCGGATCGCCTGCACGATGGCATTGATCCACGTCGTGGTCTCGAACTCGCCGAGTGCGCGCGACGCGACGGCGCCGTTCCCTGCGTAGTGGTTCGGGAACCGCGCATACCACCAGATGCCGGTGTAGAGCCCATCGGGCAGGGTCACGCGCGCCTGATCGGCCCCGGATTCCTGCGCCGCGCGGTCGAGGTGCACGAGGTCGGGTCGCGCGATCATGCTCACCGACGTCTCGCTCTCGCCGGCGTGCATGTCGGTGGCCGGATCGGACCGGTGCTTCGGTTCGCCCGGTCCACTGCGCGCCAGCCCCTGCACGTAGACGACGTAGTCGTGCGGCGCTTCGAGCTGCGTTTGCGCGAAGTAGGGCAGCAGGCTGTTGTTGCCGCCGTGGCCGTTCACGATGATGATCTTCGTGCAGCCGTTGCGGGCCATCTCGTCGGTGGTCTCCTGCAGCAACTGCAGCTGGAGTCCGCGGCTGTACGCGACGGTGCCCGGTTCGTGCTTCGCCTCGAAGATCTGCCCGAAGTAGTACTCGGGGAACACGACGGCATACGCTTGCTCGGCCGCGTGGAGCGCGGCGTAGCGCACGTTGAACAGATCGTTGCCGAGCGGGAGGTGCGCCCCGTGCTTCTCCAGGATCCCGAACGGGAGCAAGCACGTTCCCTCCGCCCGCGTGATGGCGGTGCGGAACTCGGCGGCACTCAGCTCCTCCCAGTGCACCGAGAGCTGGCCGGGGGCGGCCGGCGCCTGCGCGCCGGCCCGCGCCGCGAAGAGGACCGCCAGGGAAAGCAGTGATGCAGTGCGCACGGAGTCTCCATTGCTGGTGTGCGATGGATGGTAGCGCTCGGCCCGGCGGCTGCGAGGGTCCGCGTGATCGCGCGGTCCCGAGCGCCGCGGCAGCCCCGAGCCACGCTGCAGGGAAGCGAACACCGGACGTCGGCCGGTCGAGACGAGCACCGGGGCCGCCCGTCGAGGAGCGCTGGCCAAGTCGAACCGAGCAGGCGCACTCTCGCGCTCCACAGTAGCCGCGCGCCGCTGCACGACCACGGCGAGCGCGCTGCCGAGCGTCGCGCGCGGGTCGCGGTCCGACGCGATCCCGACGAGATTGGGGCCATGCGCCGCCAAGCCTCTACAGTTGGGCTGATCGCCGTGCTGAGCGTCGCCGTGATCACCGGGCTGCCGTGGCCGGCGACGGCGTGGGCCCAGGCGCCGGCGCCGTTCGCGCCACTCGGCCGGGACACCGTCGTCTACCGGCACGCGACACTCATCGACGGTACCGGCGGGGCGGCGCAGGCCGACATGGACGTCGTCGTGGCCGGCGAGCGCATCACGCGCGTGCTCCCCGACCGGGCGCTGGATCCGGCGCTGGCCGCGACAGCGCTGGTGATCGACCTTCGGGGCCGCTACATGATCCCGGGCCTGATCGACGCCCACGTGCATCTCGCGACGCCGCCCAACCGCCGGCAGGCGGAAGCGGTCCTGCGGCGCGACCTCTACGGCGGCGTGACCGCGGTGCGCGACATGGCCGACGACCTGCGCGCGGTCGGCGAGCTCGCGCGCGCGACGCTGGTCGGCGAGATCGCGGGGCCGGACGTCTACTACGCCGCACTCATGGCGGGCCCCGCCTTCTTCACCGACCGGCGCACGATCCAGGTGTCCGCTGCCGGTGTGCCCGGGAAGCTGCCCTGGATGCAGGCGGTGACGGACTCGACCGAGCTGCCGCTCGCGGTCGCGTGGGCGCGTGGAACGTCCGCGACGGCGATCAAGCTCTACGCCGACCTGTCGCCGGCCCTCGCGGCGCGGATCACGACGGAGGCCCACCGCCAACACCTCCTCGTCTGGGCGCACGCCACGCTCTTCCCCGCGAAGCCGTCGGACGTCGTGGCGGCGGGGGTCGACGCGCTCTCCCACGCCTGTCTGCTCGTGCGCGAGCCGCAGGCGCAGGTGCCACGGTGGACCGACCCGCGGACGCCGGTGGCCCTCGACGCGTTCCGGGGCGGGCGCCACCCGGGGCTCGCCGGCCTGTTCACGGCGATGGCGCGCGCGGGCACGATCCTCGACGCGACGGTCTGGACGTACCGCCTCCCGACCGCGGGGGCGACGACGATGCCGCCGCTGCCGCCGGGCAGCTGCGACGACGTCGTCGGCGGTGCGATCACGGGGCAGGCGTTCCGCGCCGGGGTGCCGATCGCGGCCGGGACGGACAGCGTCGCGCCGTGGACCGACCCCTGGCCGGACCTCTTCCACGAGCTCGACGCGCT
>DASWUT010000570.1:0-9180 GCA_036401455.1 Gemmatirosa sp.
ATTCGGCGGACGGCGAACTGGCCGTGCACGCGGCCGAGTGGCGCGTCGCGCTCGAGGCGCGCGAGGCGGAGCTCGGCGATGCCGAGTCGCGACTCGCGGACGCCGAGGCGGCGCTCGCTGCCGCGACGCACGCGGCGACCGACGCGGTAGAGTCGCTCGACACGGTGCGGCGCGAGAACGCGCGGCTCGCCGACGAGATGCACGCAGCCGCGCTCCGGCACACGCAGCTCGCCGGCCGGCGCGATGCGCTCCGGGGACGGCTCGAGACCGAGTGGCGGCGCCCGCTCGACGAACTGCTCGCCCGCCACGAGCCGGTCGAGGGCGATCCGGAGGCCCTCGCGCGCGAGCTCGGCGACGTGCGTGCGCAGCTCGAACAGTTAGGCGTCGTGAACCCGCTCGCCGTCGAGGAGCATGAGGAGGAGATACGCCGGCTCGACTTCCTCACCGGTCAGCGCGCAGACCTGCAGCAGGCGCGCGCGTCGCTGCAGCAGGCGATCCGCGAGATCGACACGACGGCGCGCGAGCTCTTTCTCGCGACGTTCGCGCAGACGCGCGAGAACTTCCGGCAGATCTTCCAGACGTTGTTCGGCGGCGGCGAGTGCGACCTGCGACTCGAGGACCCGGCGCGCCCGCTCGACTGCGACATCGAGGTGCATGCGAGCCCGCGCGGCAAGCGGACCCAGCGCATTCACCTGCTGTCGAGCGGGGAGCGCGCGCTCGTCGCGTTGTCGCTGCTGTTCGGGATCTTTCTCACGAAGCCGAGCCCGTTCTGCCTGCTCGACGAGGTCGATGCGCCGCTCGACGACCAGAACGTTGGGCGGTTCGTACGGATGCTCAACCAGTTCAAGCGCAACACGCAGTTCATCGTCATCACGCACAATCCGCGCACGACCACCGAGGCGGCCGACGCGGTGTACGGCGTGACGATGCAGGAGCCGGGCGTGAGTTCGGTAGTCAGCGTGCGGCTGCGCGGCGGTCCGACGGTCGACGCGGACGGCGCCGACGCGGCCTCGCGCGCGCTCGCGCTCGCGGGCGACTGATGGTGGCCGGCGACGTCGCGATTCGGCTGACGACGGTTGGCACGGGCACCGTGCCTCCGTCCGCCACGCGGGTCAACCCGGGCCACCTGGTCGAAGCGGGTGGTGTGCGGTTGCTCATGGACTGTGGCAGCGGGGTCGTGCACCGGATGGCGACGCTCGGGCTCGACTGGGCGACGATCACACACCTCGCGCTGACGCACTTCGACCAGGATCACACGAGCGACATCGCGGCGCTGTTTCTCGCGTGGCGGTACGGGCAGCTGCCGCCGCGCGCGGCGCCGATCGTCGTCCTAGGCCCGGCGGGCACGCGCGCGCTGTTCGAACGGCTCGCCGCCGCGCTCTGGACGTCGCTGCTCACCCCAGGCTTTCCGGTCGAGGTCGTCGAGCTCGCGCCCGGCGCGACTTACCCGCTGGCCGACGGCGTCGCGCTCGCGACGCGCGACGTGCGCCACGAGCCCGAGAGCATCGCGTACGCCGTCGAGCACGGCGGGCGGCGCGTCGTCTACACCGGCGACACCGCGCCCGATCCGACGTTAGGCGCCTGGGCGCGTGGCGCGGGCCGGTGCGACGTGCTGCTCACGGAATGCTCGCTGCCGGCGTCGATGGCGGTCCCGTCACACCTCACGCCCGAGAGCGTCGCGGAGCTCGCGGCGGCCGCGGATCCGGAGCTGCTCGTCCTCGCGCACCTGTACCCCCCGGTCGAAGCGCTCGACCTGCCAACGATCATCGGCACGCGATGGCGTGGGCGCGTGGTGGTCGCGTACGATGGGTGGGCGGTGGAGTTGCCGCCGCGGTAGCGGGTCCGATTGTTGTTAGGCTCTACCTCCAGGAGTGCACATGCTGGTAGTCATGCAGGCCGATGCCACGTCGGGTCAGATCGACGGCGTCTGCGACGCGATCCGCGCGATGGGTTTCGAGCCGCTGCCAATGCCGGGCGCGCAGCGTACGGCCGTCGGCCTCATCGGCAACGACGGTCAGGTCGACGGGTCGCACATCGCGGCCATGGGCGGCGTGGCGCAGGTGCTGTACGTGTCGAAGCCGTACAAGCAGGTCTCACGCGAGTGGAAGCCCGAGAGCTCCGTCGTCGAGATCGCGGCCGGGGTGCGGTTCGGTGCGGGCGAGGTGCCCGTCATCGCCGGTCCGTGCTCGGTCGAGAACGAACGGCAGATCCTCGCGTCGGCGCACGCGGTGCGTGACGCCGGCGCGGTCGCCTTGCGCGGCGGCGCGTTCAAACCGCGATCGTCGCCGTACAGCTTCCAGGGCCTCGGCCGCGAGGGGCTGGTGCTGCTCGCGAAGGCGCGCGAAGAGACGGGGCTCGCGATCGTGACCGAGGCGCTCGACGAGGAAGGCGCGCACGTCGTGGCGGAGTACGCCGACCTCGTCCAGATCGGCGCGCGCAACATGCAGAACTTCTCGCTTCTGCGCCTGGTCGGGCGGCTCGGAAAGCCGGTGCTGCTCAAGCGCGGCATGGCGGCGACGATTCAGGAGCTGCTGCTCGCGGCCGAATACGTGCTCGCGGCGGGGAATCCGAACGTGATCCTCTGCGAGCGCGGCGTGCGGGGCTTCGATCCGGCCACGCGCAACATCTTCGACGTGAGCGCGGTGCCGCTCGTGCACAAGCTGTCGCACCTGCCGATCGTGGCCGACCCGAGCCACGGCGTCGGTGTGCGCGAGTACGTGCCGGCAATGGCGCGCGCGGCGATCGCGGCCGGGGCGGACGGTCTCATCATCGAGGTGCACCCGAATCCCGACCGCGCGCTGTCGGACGGCGCGCAGTCGCTCTATCCGGAGCAGTTCGCGAAGCTCATGCGTGAGGTCGACGCGATCGCGCGGGCGATCGGGCGGGAGCTCACGACGCCCGCGGGAACGGGGGCGACGGTCGGGGGGTAATTGATGGCATGACGTTTTCATTCCGCTTCACGACTCCGGCGCTGGCGGCGGTCGCGCTCGCGGCGAGCCTAACGGCTTCGCCCGCCCGCGCACAGGATCCCGCGTCGGCCGCGATCGACCGGGCGGCGCAGGCGTTTCGCGCCGCGCGCACGATCCACGCGACGTTCGAGCAGACGCTCAGCAATCCGGCGACGGGCACGACGAACACGACGTCGGGCGACCTGTCGCTGGCGCAGCCCAACCGCGTCGCGCTCCGCTTCAACAATGCTGGCGGCGACCGCGTGATCCTCGACGGCCGCACCGCGTGGGTGTACTTGCCGAGCGCCGTGCCCGGGCAGGTGATGAAGCTGCCGGCGCGCAGCTCCGGCATCGCGGGCGTCGAGAGCGTGAGCGAACTCCTCACCTCGCCGCGCTCGAAGTACGCGGTCGCGGACGGCGGCACGGCCACGGTGAGCGGCCACGCGACGCGCGTCGTCGTGCTCACCCCCAAGGCCGACGGCCAGCCGGTGACGAAGGCCCGCGTCTGGGTCGACGACCAGGACGGCGCGGTGCGTCAGCTGGAGCTGACGGATGCGAACGGGCTCGTGCGCTCGTTGCGCATGACGACGTGGGAGCCGAACGCGAAGCTCGCGCCGTCGACGTTCACGTTCGAGGTACCGAGCGGAGTGCGCGTCGTCGACCGCGCGACCGCGGCCGCTGGGCGCTGACCGAGGTCGGTCGGCCTTCGCGTCCGTTGCGGTCGGGGGGAGCGTCGCACTCCGCGGGAACTCGATCCCGTTCGTCCGGTCGATCCCGTCTCAACGTTTGATCCTTCCCCGTCCATTCGAGGATCGTCGCTCAGCCGAGTAAGGTGTCGATCCGCTCGAGCGCGGCGCGGTGCGGCGGGTCGGGCCCCCGCGCGAGGTCGACCGTCGCGCGCGCGAGACTGCGATACAGCGCGTCCGCGTCCGGGTGCCCGGCCAGCGCGGCGAGGTGGCGCGCGACCGTGGCTGCATCACCACGCGCGACCGGGCCGGTGAGCGCGGACGCGGTCTCGGCTGCCGCGCCGACGTTCGCCGCCGCGGACGCGAGCAGGTG
Source organism: Gemmatirosa sp. (assembly GCA_036401455.1). Lineage (GTDB taxonomy): Bacteria > Gemmatimonadota > Gemmatimonadetes > Gemmatimonadales > Gemmatimonadaceae > BPUI01. The sequence goes on from DASWUT010000570.1 coordinate 4,008, forward strand.
GCGCACCGCGCCGCGCGCGCCCTCGGCGTCGACCCCTGCGGCCGCGAACAGCCTTTCCGCTGTTGCGGCGAGGACGACCGGGAAGTTGGACGCGAACACGGCCGCCGCGTGATAGACCGCCCGCGCCGAGGGGTCGTCCGGAACGGACAGCGTTCGCGCGCCGAGGCGGTGAGCGAGTTGCGTCGCCACCGCGACCGCGACGGGGTCGCCGCCGATTCCGATCCACGCGCCGCGCAGCCGCGCCGCGCCTAACCCGGGATCGGCCAGCGGGACCAGCGGGTGAAACGTGCCGACGCCCGCGACGCGCGCACGGAGGCGCTCGTCCGATGCGTCGGACGGGCGCACGCCACTCAGCTGCAGGACGACCGCGGACGACGCCGGCCCGGCATCGTCCGGCGCCCCCGCCAAGTCGTCGAGCACGCCGGCGACGGCCGTGTCCGGTGCGGCGACGAGCACCACGTCGGCGGCGGCAAGCGCGCGCGGGAAGGGCCGCTCCCTTCCGGTGATTCCGAGCACCACCGCGCGAGCCGCGTCGAGCGCGATGGCGAGCGATCGCCCTGCCCGCCCGGCCCCGATCACGAACACGCTCGGCGCGTCCGGTCTCCCGTCGCGCCGCACCGCCTACGGGGTGGCGGCGTGCCCGGCCGAGTCGGCCGCGGCGCGGGCGTGGGCCACGCTGTCCGCGCGCGCGGTGGTGGTCGCGCGAGCGAGCACCTCCGCGGGCGCGGTCGCACCGGCCGCGATCCGCCGCGCGGCGCGCAGGGCCGCGTCGTCGACCGCGCGCCGCTGGAATTCGGCCTCCGGTCCGTACACCGTTCGCGCGACCTCGTACCCGATCTGGCGATCGACGAGCGAGTTCGCGGCGTCGAACGTCGCCCGCGTCATCACGACGTGGCGCGCGGCGAGGCCGCGCCACACCGCGTCTCGCGCGGCGGGCGTGACCGCGAAGCCAGGCCGCGCGGCGAGGGCGCGAGCGGCGGGGCTCGCCGCATATTCGGCGACCGCGTCGCGGAACGCCGTCACCTGGCGGCCGAGCGCGCGCACGAAGGCCAGCTCCGCCGGTGCGGCGGCGGTGTCGCCGGCCGTGACGTCGGGGGCGATTCCGCCGGCGCCGAACACCGTGCGGCCGCCGTCGGTGCGGAAGCGCGGACGCCGAGCGCCGGAGCTGTCGGGCGCCGCAGGCGTTTCCTCGTCCCCTGCGGCGTCATCGCCGGCCGCGAGCGGGCGGTTGATCGAACGGCCGGACGGCGTGTACCAGAGCGCCGTCGTCAGCTTCAATGCCCCCCCGCCAGCGACGGGGAACACGTTCTGCTTGCTCCCCTTCCCATACGTCGGCGTTCCAACGATCGCGGCGCGGTCGTGGTCCTGCAACGCGCCGACCACGATCTCGGCCGCGCTCGCGGTGCCGCCGTCGACGAGCACGACGAGTGGAAGCGACGCGAACTGCGCGGGAAGCGAGTCGACGTAGCGGCGGTCGTCGTCGGCCCTCCGCCCGGCGGTGCGGACGACGAGCTGACGGCGGTCGAGGAAGAGGTCGGCGACCGCGACGCCCTGGTCGATCGACCCGCCGAGATTGCCACGCAGGTCGAAGACGATCGAGGTCGCGCCTAACGTGCGCAGCGAGTCGATCCCCTGTCGCACCTCCGCGGTCGACGCCGCGGTGAACGTCGCGAGATCGAGATAGCCGACGCGGTCACCGAGGAGTGCGATGCGGCGGACCGAGCGCAGCCGCACCTCCTCGCGCGTGACCGTGACGGGGATGCGCCCTTCCACGCCCGGGCGTTCGACGACGAATCGCACGGGCGTGTTGGGCGCGCCGCGAAGCCGCTTCGTCGCCTCTTCTGCGGTGAGCCCGTGCGTCGGATCGCCGGCGATCTCGATGATGCGGTCCCCCGCTCGCACACCGGCCCGTTCGCCGGGCGAACCCGGGACGGGGTTCACGACCGTGACGACGCCGTCGCGCACGTCGAGTCGGAGCCCGACGCCAGCATACGTGCCCTCGGCGGACTCGGTGAGCCGGTTGAGGCGGTCCGGCGAGAGAAGCGTGCTGTTGGGATCGCCGAGCTCGCGAACGAGCCCCGCGGCGGCCTGGTCGAGCAGGCGCTCCGGCGGAATCGAATCCACGAACTCGCGCGCGACGCGCCGGCTCACCTCGTCGAACAGGTGCGCGCCGGCCGCGGTCGTCGGCCCCTGCCCCTCGACGCCGCGCCCGACGAGCCACGCCCCCGACACGATGGCCGCCGAGAGCGCAGCGAGGACGACCACGGGTTTCGGATGCACGCGCACGCGGGGGGAGGTGGACGGAACGGACGGGCGCGCGTCCGGATCGGGACGCGTCGAAAGCACGTTACTGAGACTCGGCGAGCACGCGGAATGTTTCGGCGCCGGGCCACGACGCTGCGCTGGCCGCACCGGCGAGCGCGGCGGCTACGCGCGCGGCGACCGCGTCGGGCGTGCCGTCGGCAGCGACGAGCGTCACCGGGCCGACTTCCGGGTGCGCCCGTTGCCAGACGGGATCGGCCGCGCGCGCGAACGCGTCCGCCACGCGGGCGTGGAACGCCGCCCCGGCCTGCTCGAGCCGGTCGGGCGCGCCGCGAGCCGCAACACGGGCTGCGGCCGTCGCCGGTGCGCACGTCAGCAACAACGTGACGTCGGGAACGAGCCCGCCCGTGGCGAGCGCATTCGCGGCTCGCACACCGGTGGCGTCGAGGCCGCGCCCGGCGATCTGGTAGGCGTACGTCGACAGGAAGAAACGGTCCAGGACGACGAGGCGGCCGGCGGCGAGGTCGCCGGCCACGCGCGTGACGAGTTGGGCGCGCGCCGCCATGAACAGCAGCGCCTCCGCACGCGGATCGATCTCCGCCGCCGGATCGAGGAGCAGCGCGCGCACCCGTTCGCCTAACGCGGTCGCGCCGGGTTCGCGGTAGCTCACGATCGGCACCCCCGCCGCGGTGCACGCGGCCGTGAGCCGCGCGACCTGGGTCGACTTCCCGACCCCCTCGGCGCCCTCGAAGACGACCAGACGGCCGGGCGGCATCGTGCGGCTCGCGCGGGGTGCAGCTGCCGCTGCGGCGCTCAGGTGAGGGTGATGATCGGGCTCGCCGCGCCCTTGCGGATTCCTTCGGAGATCCACTCGTTGACGCGCAGCATCAGCTTGTCGAAGTTGTCCTGCGCGGCGACGTAGCGCTGATACGTGGCGTTGGTCTGCACCTGCGACAGCAGCTCGTCGAGGCGGCTCTCCATTTCGTCGGTCGGGTTCTCGCCGCGCTCGAGCAGGCGCTGCGCGTCGACGCGCAGCTGCTCCATCTCGCGCAGCGCGGCCACGGCCGTGCGGTCCTCGTTTAGCGCGTCGCTCGAGCGCTTCACGGCCTTGTATTCCTCGCTCTGACCGATCTGGCGGCCGAGCTCATTGGCTTTGTCCTGGATCATGCCTGAAATAAACGACGTTTGCGGCGGGACGGGTGCACCGACCCCTGCGCCGCCGCGGCGTCAGCGTCGCGTGGCGAGCACGAACCGCTCGCGCCCCGACAGGTCGAGGCGCACCGCGACGTCGGCATAGCGCATGTCGTTCGACACGAGCTCGGCCGCGGTGCTCGCACGGCGCGCGTCGACTTCGAGCGCGAGCAACCCGCCCGGCGCGAGCACGTCGGGCGCGTCGCGAACGATGGCCGCGATCGCCGCCATTCCGTCCGCCCCCGCAAAGAGCGCGAGCGCGGGCTCCCAGTCGCGCACCCCCGGCGGGAGTGCGGCCGCCTCGTGGTAGGCGATGTACGGCGGGTTGCTGACGACCGCGCGGAGCTGCCCGCGCAGCGTCTCGACCGGCGCGAGGAACGCGCCGTGGCGGAACTCGACCGCGGCGCGCAACGCAGGCGCGACGTGCGCGGCGTTGGCGCGGGCCACCTCCAGCGCGTCCGCCGACACGTCGGTGCCGATGACCCGGTCGAACGCCCCCTCGCTCGCGAGGGCGAGCGCAATCGCCCCGGATCCGGTGCCGACGTCGACGACGGTCCCGCCGCGCGCGTCCGCGAGTCGCGCGAGCACCTCGTCGACCAGCACCTCGGTCTCCTGCCGCGGGATGAGCACGCGCTCGTCGACGTCGAGCGTCAGGTGACGAAACGCCGCGCGCCCGGCCGCGTACGCGAACGGCGCCCCGCGAGCGCGGCGACAAGGTCGCGCGCCTCGGCGCGTGCATCCACGAGCCCGGCGTGGGCGAGGACCGGCGCGAGCGCGTCGACGAGCCCGCCGATCGTCGTCACGCGCGAAGCGGCGACCACCCCTCCCGCGCCCTCACTCACCCGCGAGCCGCTCCTCGACGTCGGCGACGGCGAGCGCGTCGACGAGCGGCGCGATGTCACCGTCCATCACGCGAGGCAGGTCGTACAAGGTGAGCCCGATGCGGTGGTCGGTGACGCGCCCCTGCGGATAGTTGTACGTCCGGATCTTCGCCGACCGGTCGCCGGTCGACACCTGCGACCGGCGCTGCCGCGAGCGCTCGGCCTCGCGCTCCGCCAACATCCGGTCGAGCAGGCGCGCGCGGAGATCGAGCGATTGGAGCGCGACATCGCCGACGTCGAGCGCGCGCTCAAGCCGCTGCTCGTGCCGCGCGACCCGCTCGATGACCGGCCGTGCATCGTCGAGATCCGTGCGGGGACCGGCGGCGACGAGGCCGCGCTCTTCGCGGCGGACCTCGTCCGCATGTACACCCGCTACATCGAGCGCCGCGGCTGGCGGATCGAGCCGATCGCGTGGGCGGAGGGCACGTTAGGCGGCGTGAAGGAGGCCGTGTTCAAGGTCGACGGCACCGGCCCGTACGGCGCGATGCGCTGGGAGAGTGGCGTGCACCGTGTGCAGCGCGTGCCCGCGACCGAGAGCGCAGGGCGTATTCACACGTCGGCCGCGACGGTCGCGGTACTTCCCGAAGCCGAGGAGATCGACCTCAAGATCGAGGACAAGGACCTCCGCGTCGACGTCTTTCGGTCCTCGGGACCTGGCGGGCAGAGCGTGAACACGACCGACAGCGCGGTGCGCATCACGCATCTGCCCACAGGGCTCGTCGTCAGTCAGCAGGACCAGAAGTCGCAGCTGCAGAACAAGCTCAAAGCGATGGAGGTGCTGCGCGCGCGGCTGCTCGACCGGATGCTCGCCGAGCGCGAGGCCGAGCGCTCGCGCCAGC
>DASWUT010000571.1:0-5730 GCA_036401455.1 Gemmatirosa sp.
AGGGCGGGCGCCGTGGTGTTCGGCGCGTCGGCCGCGCTCACGTCCCGCCGTACCACTCGTAGCCCTGATCGCTCCAGTAACCGCCGGTCCGGTCCGTCCGAAAGACGATCGCGGTGAGGTACTTCGTGTTCTTGTAGCCGAGCTTCACGGGAGAGTGCAGGCGCGCGGGGGCGCCGTGCGCGGCGTCGAGCAGGTGTCCGTCCATGGCGTAGGTGACGAGCGTCTGCGGGTGCAGGGCGCTCTCGACGTCCCAACACTCGTGGTAGTCGCGCCCCGCGCGCAAGTCGGCCGCCGTCGGCACGCCGTCGTCGGGCGCGTCGTCCGCGCCATCGTCGGTCGAGTCGGCGGCGGCGCCGTCGGCACTCCCTCCCGCGTTGGTCGGGGCGTTCGCACCCTTGCCCCGGTCCGCGCTCGTGTCCCCGGTCGCGCCCGCGGCCGGCGCTACCGCGCCGGTCGTGGCCGTCTTCGTCGCCGGATCGCGCTTCGCGTCGTCCGCCGGTTCGTCGGGCATCTCGACGTCGAACGAGCGGAAGTCGACGTAGCGCGCGGCCGGATCCGCGCCGGCGAGCGCCGCGAGGTCGCGCACGCGCACCCCCTGCCAGGTCGCGACCGCATTCCACCCCTCGACGCAGTAGTGGTCGACGCGCTGCGCGATGTGGGGGAGGCGCTGCAGATCGGCGAGTGTCAGGCGCTGGGGACGGGCGACGCGCCCCGTGACGGCGAGCGCCCATGCGCCTAACGTCTGCGGATCCCACGTCGGGACCGCGGGCGCGACGTGGTACGTCGGAAAGCCCGCGCCCGCCGACACGGCGCTAGCCCGCGCGTGGTCCATCGAGGTGTGCCGGAACAGCCAGCGCTCGACGAGTTCGTTGCGGCGTTGGGCCGAGCGCAGCAGCCCCTGCGCGGCGTCGGGGCCATGCGACCCGCACGCCCCGAGGAGCGACGCCCCGTACGCGGCGGCGAGCGCCGTCCCGCTCGTGCGCGCGAGCGTCGCGAGAAACGCGCGACGGTCGAGCCCCCCACCGAGCGGCGCGTCGGTGGCGCGCGCAGCGGCCCGCGCGACCGCACCGTCGACGAGATCGAGCAACGCGAGCCGGTGCGGGCGGACGAGGAAGGGTCCGCTCACGCTGCCGGCTCCTTGGCTGGCGCGACGCCGAGCGCGCGGGCGTGCCGCTCGCGCCAGTCGCGGTAGCGCGGGAGCAGGTGATAGAACGGCCGCGCGTTGCGCTCTTCGGGCGAGAGCGACTCGTCGTACCCGCCCGTGGTCATCGAGCGGATCGCGTACGGGTCGACGGCGAAGACCATGAATACGTGCGCCGCCGCGAGCGCGATGACGGCGAGCATGAGCACGAAATGCCACCACCGCGCCCACACGTAGCCGCCGAACAGGGCCGTCAGCCAGCCGAGCGTCACGGGCTTCCAGATCGCGACGCCGCTCAGCACGATCAGCCCGGTGAGGATCGGGAGCGCGAAGTAGGCGCTCTTTTGCAGTGCGTTGTGCTTGCCCTGCAGCGGGTGGTCCTTGCGCGCGAACGTGTAGAACCGGACCATCTGCCAGGCGTCCCGCACGTCGCCGCGCATCGGGACGAGGTCGCGCCACTCACCGTGCAGGTAGACGAAGCCGAGGTAGGCGAGGCCGTTCACGACGAGCACCCACATCATCGCGAAGTGCCACATGCGCCCACCGGCGAGCCAGCCGCCGAACGTGGCCCAGTGCGGTGCCGCGTGCCCCTCGAACGGCCAGAGTGGGAAGGGCGGCTCGCCCTTTCGGTGGAAGCTCGGGTAGGCGTTGAAGATCTGCAGCCCCGAGCCGACCATGATGACGATCGCGACCGCCGCGATCCAGTGGGTGACACGCACCACGGGGTGGTTGCGCGCGCGCCCGCGCGCACGCGGCGGAAGCACGTGCCCGCTCGGGGCGCGGACCGCGTCACGTGAACGGGCGGCCGATCGGGAGACGGTCGACATGTGGCGGGGAGTGGACGAAGCGTGCCCGACGGCCCACGCCGCCGATACAGCGACTAGCCGCGGGCTCTCCTCGAAGTTCCCGCCCGGTGCCGCGCGCGGCCAGGGGCAGACTGGCGGCGAACGCAACCGTGACGTACGCTGGCACGCGGGTCGTGCAGCACAGGCCAGCACGGGCCCGGTCCGCCCCCTCCCAGCGCCGGACGCGACCACCCTCCTCGGCGTCTCGCCCGATCGGCTTCGCGCGATCCACGCCCGCTACTACGTGCTCGACAACGCGGCGCTCGTCGTCCTCGAGAACGTCGTCGCGCTCGTGCCGCAGGGGCACGAGGCGGCGGTCGAAACGATGCTCACCCAGTTTGTCGCGCTCGTCAAGGAATCGGCCCCGTGAGGCGCCGCATCCGTATAGGCCTACCGCGAGCGCGCCATTCGTCGAGCGCGGCGCGACGTCTGCGATACGCTACGTCAGCACGACGGCACCGCAGGCAACGCTCGACGTCGCGCGGCTGCAGCTCGATGCGTTGCATGCGGCCACTTACCCCGCGTTCGCGGTGCACTACTACACGGACCAGTTCGTGACCATCTACCTCGGCGACACGACGCGGGTGAAGCGCGCGGCGTTCGCGGGCTTCTGACGCGGCGCGTGCGGGTGCTCGTGCAACGCGTGTCGCGCGCGGCGGTGCGCGTGCGCGACGGCGGCGGCGTGCGGACGACGGGGGCCATCGGTGCGGGTCTCGTGCTGCTCGTCGGCCTCACGCACACTGACGGCGACGCCGAGGTCGCCTGGGTGGCCGAGAAGGTGCTCGGCTTGCGGGTCTTCGCGGACGAGGCGGGGAAGATGAACCGTGCGCTCGGCGACGTCGCGGGCGCGGCGCTGCTCGTCGTCTCGCAGTTCACCCTTTATGGCGACGCGGCGCACGGACGCCGGCCGAGCTACGTCGCGGCCGCGCGCCCCGAGGTCGCGGAGCCGCTGTACGACGCATTCGTCGCCCGACTGCGCGCCGCGAGCGCGACGGTCGAAACCGGAGAGTTCGGGGCGATGATGGACGTGGAACTGGTCAACGACGGGCCGGTCACGCTCTGGCTCGAGCGTGAGGCGGGCGCGTGAGCGGGCCGGACGACGTCGGGGGCGGCATCGTGCCGGTCGTGCTCGCGTCGCAGTCGCCGCGGCGCCGCGACCTGCTCACGCTCGTCGGGATCGCGCACACGGTGCGGCCGGCGGACGTCGACGAATCGGTGCGCCCGGGCGAGGCGCCGGACGTGTACGTCGAGCGTCTGGCGCGCGAGAAGGCGCGTGCCGTCGCGGACCCGTCCGCGACGGCGCACGGCGCGGACGTGGTCGTGATCGCGGCCGACACCACCGTCGTCATCGACGGCGAGATCCTCGGCAAGCCGGCCGACGCGGCAGAGGCGCGCGCGATGGTCGCGCGACTCGCGGGGCGCACGCACGAGGTGTTCACCGGGATGGCCGTGCGCCGCGGGGCAGGGACCGCCGCGCGCGAGGCGGCGGGCGTCGAACGCGTGCGCGTCACCTTTCGCGCGCTGAGCGCCGACGCGATCGCGGCGTACGTCGCGACAGGCGAGCCGATGGACAAGGCCGGCGCGTACGGCATTCAGGGCTACGGTGCGACGATCGTCGAGCGTATCGAAGGAGACTACTTCGCGGTCATGGGGCTCTCGCTCGTCCGCCTCGTCGCGCTGCTCGGCGACGTCGGGGTGATGTATGCGTTCGGGCGCGGCCTTCGGAGCGTGGCTGCCGATTAACTGGCGGTCTCACAACCGGAGTGGCTGTCCGGGGTAGCCGCTGTGGATGGCGCGCCTTCGTACCAGCGGAGCACGCGCAGCGCACGCAAGGTGATCCACCGGCTCGGCCGGCCCTCGCCCTCGTCCACCTCGACCGGCATCCGGCCGGGATACCGGGTGTCGAGCAGCCAGCGTCCGTCGCGGTCGCGCTTCGAGGTCACGAGTTCGACGGCCTCGGCGGCCCGTGCGTCGGGAGGGGCGCCGGCGTGGCGCAGGTAGTCGAGCCCCCGCAGGACGTCGTAGTGCCACCCGGTCGGGAAGGCGAACCGCGTCCACGCGGCGCCGCCCTTTCGGTCGCGCGCGATCAGCGTTCCAGTCGAACGCCGCCGGAGGAGACGGCGCTCGAGGAGGTACTCCTGTCCGCGGAGCCGCGCGGTGGTCACCGCGGGCGACGCGTGGCCCGCCCGTTCGTACTCGGACAGTGTGCCCGTTGATGCACGCCTCGACCTCGCCGGCGACGAATGGGTTGCTGGCGCACTCTGGCGGGCCGCAGCCCTGCCAGCTCACGCGGTCGCGCACGAGGCCCACCGCCCGGCGCGCCTCCGGGCTCGCAGGGTCGAGGCCCATCTGGGACAGCAGGCCGAGGTGACGATCCTGCTCGGGTCGGTGTCGGGCAGATGATCGCTGCGTGCTCCGCATGCGTCGCACGACATGTCGCGGAGCGCGCGGCCTCATCGCGTCCCGTCGCGGTTCGGGTCCGCGGTGCCGGGAGGCGCTCCGAAAGGAACGGATTCGCGCGTCTCGCACCAGCGGTGGCGCAACGTCGATCGAGTGTCGGGGTCCGCATCCTGCAGCGCGGGCGCGGACCGATTTCCTGATCCCGTAGCCGACCATGACCGACCCACTCCCTGTGTCCCCCGATCGCGACGCGACCGGGACTGCGCGACAGGCGCTGGTGCGCCAGATCGAGTTCCTCGAACAGCTGGCGGGTGACGCAGACGCGCCGCGCGCTGAGCGGCTGCGCGCGCTGGAACTCCTGGCGCAGATCGCGGGACCCGGGCATGCTGCGAGCAAGGGGGCCGCGAAGCATGCGGCGAAACACGCGGCGAAGCATGCCGCCAAGCATGCGGCGAAGCAGGCGAGCAAGCACGCCGCGAAGCAGGCGTCCAAGCACGCCGCGAAGACCGCTGCCAAGACGGGGGCGAAGCGCGTCGCAGGCGGGAGCGAGCCGCGGCGGTTGTCGGCCGGTACGGCGCCGCGCGCATTGCCGCCGGGCCGGTAACACCGGTAAACGCCGCGACTCGATCCGCACTCCCGGGCCGCGGCGTCAGTCGACCGTCGTTCCCCGACCCTCGGCGAGCGCGTACCGCATTCGCCACCGCTCCACCCGCTCCAGCACGTCCGCCACGGTGATTCGCGCCATGCGGCCAGGCCGGTTCTCCATCGTTGGGCGGTAGTCCTCCCCCGGATCGCCGTACGCGTCGATCATCAGATCGTGGAAGCGGCGGTACGGCCCAACGCGCTTCGGGTTCGAGTACGCGATGAGTGAGACCACCGGCCGGTCGAGGGCGACCGCGATGTGCAGCGGTCCGGTGTCGGGCGAGAGCACGAGCGCCGCGCCGTCGAAGATGCCGACGAGGCCGCGCAATCCGCTGCCTAACGCGGAGACGACCGGCGCACGCGTCGCGGTGCGGATAGCGCGTTCGGCGGCGAGTTCGCGCGGGGTGCGGCCGCCGACGAGCACCGGCTGCAGGCTGTAGTCGTGCCAGAGCGCGTCGCACACCGCGGCCCAACGATCGGGCGGCCAGTCCTTTTCGGGCTTGCTGGTCGCGACGACGATCGCCGCCACCGGGCGCTCGACCCGCGCAAGGAACTCCGCCTGCGCGGCGCGCTCGTCCGGGCGCGGGCCGAGGTCCCAGACCGGTGGGTCGGGGTGCGACACGCCCAACGCGTCGAGGAACTCGAAATACTGGTCCTGAACGTGTTGGATCGGGTGGGCCGGCACGCGCGCGTTGGTGAACA
>DASWUT010000572.1:0-2474 GCA_036401455.1 Gemmatirosa sp.
ACTTCACGCGCGTTCCCGACGCCTTCCCCGGGATCTTCGAGAACGCGTCGTGCGTCGTCGCCGGCGACTTCGATGGCGACGGAAAGACCGACCTGTTCATCGGCAGCCGGGTCGTGTCCGGCCAGTACGGTATCGGGCCGAAGAGCCACCTGTTGCGGAACGACGGCACCGGGCACTTCACCGACGTCACGGCGCGCGTGGCCCCCGAGCTCGCGGATGCGGGGATGGTCACGTCCGCGACGTGGGTCGACTACGACCACGACGGCAGGCTGGACCTCGTCGTCGTCGGCGAGTTCACCCCCGTGCGCGTGTTCCACAATGAGGGCGGCCGGCTGGTCGAGCGCACGCGCGAGGCGGGGCTCGCCGGGACCGAGGGGTGGTGGAACTCGGTGCGCGCGGCGGACCTGACGGGCACGGGGCGGCAGGACCTCGTGTTAGGCAACCTGGGCCTGAACACCTACCTGCGCGCGTCGGCCGAGCAACCGCTCCGGATGTACGTCGGCGACTTCGGGCACAACGGGACGCTCGAACAGGTGCTCACCTTCTACAAGCACGGGGTGAGCTATCCGATCGGCTTCCGCGACGACTTCGTGAAGCTCGTTCCGTCGCTGCGCAGCAAGTACCCGTCGTACGCCGCGTTCGCCGCGAGCCGGGTGGAAGACATCTTCCCCGACGAAGATCTCAAGAAGGCGCGCGTCCTCGAGGCGCACACGTTCGCGAGCGCGGTGGCGCACAACAATGGAAACGGTACGTTCACGCTCCGCCCGCTCCCCGCGGCCGCGCAGGTCGCGCCCGTCTACGCCAGCCTCGCCGGCGAGTTCACCGGGGATGGTCGACGCGACCTGCTGCTCGGCGGCAACTTCTGGGGCTTTCAGCCGATCATCGGTCGCGCCGATGCGAGTTACGGCGTGCTGTTGCGTGGCGCAGGGGATGGTACGTTCGCGCCGGTCGGCATGGACGAGAGCGGGCTGTTGCTCGACGGTCAGGTGCGCCGCCTGGCCGCGCTGCGCGCGGCGGACGGCGCCCGGCTGATCGTCGCAGCGAGGAACAACGACCGCCTGCAATTCTTCCGCGTCCGGTCCGCCCCCGTTCCGCCGGCACGGCGTGCCCTCGTCGCGTCGCGCGGCGCGCCGTGATGCGCGGAGCGAGCGGTCGCAGCCGCCGTGCCTCGTGGGTGGGTCGAGGCTCGACGTAGGCGGCGAGAACAAGCGCTGTGACGGGATTTACGGGATGAACGGGATTGAGCTCTCGCGGGACGAGTCCTTCGCTCTCGGTCCCAAGTACTCGCGGTCCCGGGGGACGGACCGTCCTGCACGAGCCAAATCCCGTTCACCCCGTAGATCCCGTCACGCTGTTCCGCTCTCAACTCTCACGGCAGCTGTCGCCGGTTCGAGCGGGCCCAGCGCAAACCCCTGTCACTCCGCTACTCGATGCGAAATCCGCTCTCCCGCCCGTTCCCGGCGCGCGCCGCCGCAGCTGATCTGCGCACCGCGATAGCTGCGCTCTCCCTCGCCGTCGCGCTGCCGCTCGGGCGGGTTGCCGCGCAGAACGCATCGGCCAACACGCCGGTCGTCGCACACCCCGCGTGGTCCCGCCGCGCAGCGATCTACGAGATCAACGTCCGCCAGTACACGCCCGAGGGCACGTTCGCGGCACTCGTGCCGCACCTGCGGCGGATTCGCGCGTTAGGCGTCGATGCGATCTGGATCATGCCCGCGCAGCCCATCGGGATCAAGAACCGCAAGGGCACGCTCGGCTCGTACTACTCGATCCGCGACTACCGCGCGATCAATCCGGAGTTCGGCACGACCGCGGACGCGAAGCGGTTCATCGACGCCGCGCATCGAGAGGGGCTGAAGGTGCTGCTCGACTGGGTGCCGAACCACACGGCGTGGGACCATCCGTGGATCACGGCGCACCCGGACTGGTACGTGCACCGCCCGGACGGCTCGATCATGAACGCGCGCGACAACGAGGACCACGAGACCGACTGGACCGACGTCGCGGAGCTCAACTACAACAACCCGTCCATGCGTCGCGCGATGCTCGCCGACATGCGCTATTGGCTGGACACGATGGGCGTCGACGGCTTCCGCTGCGACGTGGCCGGCGGGGTGCCCGAAGATTTCTGGCGCGATGCGCGCGCATCGTTAGGCGCTGGGCATCCCGATTTCTTCATGCTCGCTGAGGCGGAGGGGGCGAAGTACTACGACGCGTTCGACATGACGTACGGGTGGACCTTGTGGGACCGGCTGGTCGACATCTCGAAGGGGAAGCAGCCACTCGCGTCGCTCGACGGGTACTTGGCGCACGCGGATAGCACGCTGCCGGCGGACGCCTACCAGATGGACTTCACGACCAACCACGACAAGAACTCGTGGGACGGAACGGAGTGGGAGCTGATGGGCGCCAACGCCCTGCCGGCGTACGTGATCGCTGCGACCGCCGAGCGATCGATGCCGCTGCTCTACGGC
>DASWUT010000573.1:0-3620 GCA_036401455.1 Gemmatirosa sp.
AGCGAACGCGCTGTCCAGCAGTACCGCGGCGGTCCGCGTCCGCTCGCGCGGCGTTTCCGCCAGCCCCGGGGCGGGCGCGACGGCGCCGAGGGCCATCGTGGTGTCGCCACCGCTCCCGAGGACGCCGAGCAGGGCGTCGCGTACGGCGCGGCGCGCGCCGGGGTCGGATGCCGCCCGGAGCCGAACGCCGAGCGCCTGCGCGGGGCGGCTGATCGCATCGAGAGCGGCGGCGGCGCCCACGAGGTCGCCGCCCCGGGCGCGGGCAAGGGCGTCGACGAGGGGCGCACGCTCGCGCGCGGCGGGCACGGCGAGCGCTCGGACGAGGGCGGCGCGCTGGCCCGCGTCCGCCGTCACGCCCGCGGCGCGCAGCGTGAGCCAATCCGCGACGTCGGGCACGAGCGCGGCGGCGGCGAGGTAGGTGCGGCGAGCCGAATCGGCGAGCGTGGCGGTCGCGGCGCTGTCGAGCGCGACGGCTGCGCGGTCCGCGTCGCGAGCGCGGCGCACGAGATCCGCGGCGCGGCGGACGGTGGCCGAGTCCGGGGGTGGGGCGAAGTGTTCGGTAGACTCCGGGCTGCCGGACGACAGGGCCGCGGCACCGAGGAGGAACACGCAGGCGCCGGTCAGGGCCAGGCGGAGCGCGTGGCGCGAGCGGCGGGTGGTCATTCGGGGTCCTGCACCGTCAAGCTCGGGGCCAGCAATAGGCGCTGCCCAGTGGTTCCCCCCTGCCCACCATCTCGGCTCGCGCCGCGGGTCACACCGGCGGCGCGTCGGCCCCGAGTTCGCGTTCGAACACGACCGTGAGGCGTTGGGCGTCCTGGGACATCATCGTCGGCGCCCATCCGCCGCGACTGCGCTCGTTGAGCAGGTCGGTGAGCGCGTCCTCGTCGTCGCGCAGGTGGCGCGTCAGCCGGACGACGACCGCCTGATATTCTTTCATCCGCGCCAACTTAGTAGCTTGGCGCATGGATACCACCCCTGCGGGGGCCGCCACGGCGGCCGCCGCCTCGGCCGACGCGGACGTGCCCTCGCTCGTGCTCGTGCGGCATCCGCTCGTGCGGCACAAGCTCTCGCTGCTGCGCGATCGGCGCACGCCGACGAAGATCTTCAAGGAGCTCGTCGACGAGATCGCGACGCTGATGGCCTACGAGGCCACGCGCGACTTACCGCTCGCGCCGGTGCCGGTCGAGACACCGCTGGAGCTGACGACCGGCGAGGCGGTGAGCGGCAAGAAGCTCACGCTCGTCCCGATCCTGCGCGCGGGGCTCGGCATGGTCGAGGGGATCCTGCGGCTCGTGCCGTCGGCGCGCGTGGGGCACATCGGACTCTATCGCGACCACTCGACGCTCGAGCCGGTCGACTACTACTTCAAGGTCCCGGGCGACGCGTCGGAGCGGGAATTCTTCGTGCTCGATCCGATGCTCGCGACAGGCGGCAGCGCGGTGAGCGCGGTGGCGTCGCTCAAGCGGGCGGGTGCGACGCGCATCAAGTTCCTCTGCCTCGTCGCGGCACCCGCCGGGGTGCGGCGACTCGCGGCGGCCCACCCCGACGTCACGATCTACGCGGCCGCACTCGACCGCGAGCTGAACGAGCAGGGATACATCCTGCCCGGGCTGGGCGACGCGGGGGACCGGCTGTTCGGGACGCGGTAACCCCGGCTCAGCCGAACCACTCGCGCGGACAGTCGCGCTGCTGGCGGGCGGCGTCGAGCACCCACTGCTGGGTCGATGCCTCGACGACCTCGTCGGTCACCCGGTCGAACCACTCGCACGCCTGCAACCGGTCGCCCACGCGCCGCCACAGCTCGCCGACGAGGTAGGTGAGCACGGCGCGCTCCTCACGCGCCACGCCATCGAAGCCGTCGAGCGCGCTCGCGAACGCCCACGCCGCCTTTCGCCGGAAGTAGCGCTCCGCCTCGACGTCGCCCTCGTCCACACAGCACCACGCCGCCCGCAGCAACAGGTCCGCCACGTGCCGCGGCTCCAGGTTCTGCCACTCGGCGACCTTCGCCGCCGCTTCGTACTTGGCCGAGCCCGTGATCGGGAAGCGCGCCGGCGAGCCGAGCGTGACCGTGGTCTGCGCGACCTGGGGGGCGAGCTCCGTCCAGACGTGCTCGCGCACGAGGGGCGTCACGTCCGCCTCTTCCGTGAAGTCGCGCTCCGCGCCCGTGTAGCCGCAGTTCTGGCACATGTGCACGAGGTACGGCAGCGGCTGCGTTCCGGCGGCGCGCTCGTGGAAGTCGGTGCGCTTTCCGCCGAACGAGTTGGTCGAGACCACGGCCTGCGAGCGGAACCGGGTCTCGCACACGGGACACTGAAGTTCGATCTGTTGCAGCGTGGTCATCGGCCTGCTCCTGCCAGTTGCTGAGTCGCGTGCCGCCTCGCTGAGGAGCCTCTGCCCGGTATGGGCACTAAGCTGGACACGAAGGTGAGCCCTAAGTCGGGCTTCCACTTGCGGTTGCGTGCGGTCGCGAAACCGGGAAACGGGTGTCGGCCGCCCAACGCAAGGCCATTTCTGTGCCAGCACCGCGCGGCTTGTCCCGCGCACCGGGCCGCCGCTATCTTCGCCCTCCGCCTCGCTCCCAGGCAGTCCCCGGGTCGTCGATTCCGTTGCTGATCAACCTGCTGCCCGACTTCCTGGGCGTCCTCGCGAGCGAGGACCGCCTCGCAGCCTACCGGCGCTACTTCGAGGCGCATCGCGCGATCCTCGCCGCGTACTGGGACAATTACGTCGTCGACCCCGATGGGCCGTTCTTCGACGAGGTCGCCCGCGCCGTCGTGCAGGCCGACCGCGACGACCTGCACGCCCTCGTCGCGAGCGTCGACGTGGCCGCGGTCGCGGCCGACGCCCACGCGCGCGCCGCCGCGCTGCTCGACGCCGACGTCGAGACCGACGTCGTCGTGATGGTCGGCGTCGGAGCAGCCAACGCCGGCGAACTCGTCGTCGACGGCCGCGGCATCGCCTTCGTCTGCGTCGAACACTTCACCGCCGTCGCCAACCCGAGCACCCAGGGGCTCGGCCTCGATCCCGAGCTCATCCCCCTCTGGGTCGCGCACGAGACGGCGCACGCGGTGCGCTACACGTCCGGCACCAGCCGCTCGGTGCTTCGCGACCTCGTGCACGGGGCCGACGGCTACTACTCGTACTGGGAGACGGGGCGGCGCGCCCCACTCCGCGAGCACCTCGTCAACGAGGGCCTCGCCGTCGAGATCGCCCGCCGCGTCGCTCCAGACCACGCGACCTGGGAGTACCTCGGCTACGGCCGCCGCCAGTACGCCCGCGTTCGCGAGCTGGAGCCGCAACTCGTTCGCGCGGCGATGGCCGAGCTGGACGTCGCGGCGCTCGGGCTGCGGCTGCGCTGGCTGTCCGGCGGGATGAGCGACGACGCGCGCGCCGTCGACGGGCGCTGGGTGCTGCCCGAGCGCGCGGGGTACTACGTGGGGGCGCGCCTGGTCGATCCGGTGCTCGACGCCATGGGGGCGCCGTGGTGTGTGCGAGCGTCGGCGGAGGAGATCGTCGATGCGGCGCACCAGCTGACGCGGAGTCAGCGGCGGTTGACGATCGCGTAGGCGCGGCGGCCGCAGGGGGACACGCGCGAGAAACGCCGGGGAGAGGCACGGCGG
>DASWUT010000574.1:0-2436 GCA_036401455.1 Gemmatirosa sp.
TGTGCGCCGTCAGGTACTCCCGCGCGACGCGCTGCACGTCGGCGGCTGTGACGGCGTCGTAGCGGGCGGCGTCGCGCCGCGCGTAATCCGGCGTGCCGGCGAGGTAGTTGTAGGTGTTGAGCACGTCGGCCTTGCTGTTCACGCTCGCGAGTCGGTCGAGGAAGCTGGCGCGGATGGTGTTCTTGGCGCGGTCGAGCTCGCGCGCGGTCGTGCCCTCGCGCGCCAGGCGCGCGATCTCCTCGTCCGCTGCGGCGGCGAGCGCCGTCGGCGCCTGCCCGGGCTTGGGCGTCACCGACAGCGTGAACGCGCCGGCCAGCCGGTTGCCGTCCTGGTAGGCGACCACCGCCTGCGCCGTCTGCTGCTCGTAGACGAGTCGCTTGTACAGGCGAGAGTTCTTGTCGCCCGCGAGCACGTTGGCGAGGATGTCGAGCGGGGCGTCGTCGGGCGTGAACAGGCGCGCGGTCGGCCACGTGTAGTAGAACCGCGGCAGCTGCACCCGGTCCTCCAGCACGAGCATCGTGTCGCGGGCGAGCGTCACGCGCGCCGGGTTGGGCCGCGCGGGGATCGCGGGACCGCGCGGAATGCCGCCGAAGTACTGCCGTACCCACGCCTTCGCCGAATCGGGCGCGAAGTCGCCGGCGATCACGAGCGTCGCGTTGTTGGGCGCGTAGTAGGTGCGAAAGAAGTTCTGTACGTCGCCTAACGTCGCCGCCGACAGGTCGGCCATCGAGCCGATCACCGGCCACGAGTACGGATGTCCCGCGGGGTAGAGCGCGCCGCGGATCGTCTCGTCGGCGCGGCCGTAAGGCACGTTGTCGACGCGCTCCCGCCGCTCGTTCTTCACGACGTCGCGCTGCAGGTCCACCTTCGCCTGATCCATCGTCGGCAACAGGTGCCCCATCCGGTCGGCGTCGAGCCACAGCGCGAGCGGCAGCGCGTTGCTCGGCATCCACTCGTAGTAGTTGGTCCGGTCCTCGGTGGTCGAGCCGTTGTTGTTGCCGCCGGCCGCCTCGAGCCACTGGTCGAACGCGCCCACGGGCACGTGCTGGCTGCCCATGAACATGATGTGCTCGAACAGATGCGCGAACCCCGTGCGCCCCGGCTTCTCGTCGCCGGAGCCCACGTGGTACCACGTGTCGACGGCGACGAGCGGCACCGAGTGGTCCTCGCTCAGGATCACCTCGAGGCCGTTAGGCAGCGTGTACTGCTCGAAGCGCAACGCGGGTACGGCGGCCTGCCCGCGGGCGGCCAGCGGCGCCGCGAGGAGCGCACCAAGCGCAAGGAACGTTCTAATTCGCGCGATCATGGGGAGACGGAGGGAGCAGAACGGTGAGCGGCACCTTGACGCTCTCGCGCACGAGGTAACTCCACGCGAGGCGCGGGCGCGCCGAGATCGGACTGGTCGGCGTCGGCGAGCCGTAGGCGGTGATGCCGTAGCGACGCGCGAGCACGTCGAGCCGCAGCATGTGGAACGGATCGCTGACGAGCACCGCCGGCAGTGGCGCGGGCGGCTGCGACGGCGATACCCCATCGGCGGGCGCCGCGGTCCGGCCGGACTGGGCCGCGCCGATCTGCCGGAGTAGCGCCGCGGCGCCGCGCAGCGACTGCTCGGTGGTCTGCCCCTCGCTCTCGAGCAGCACGGCCGAGTCGGGGATGCCCTGATCGACGACGTAGCGCCGGCTCGCGGCGGCCTCGGTGGTGCGGTCGCCGGCGCGCCGGCCGCCGGTGACGATCACGCGCGGCGCCACCCCGGCGCGCCAGAGCGCGACGGCGTGGTCGAGTCGCGCTCGGAGCACCGGCGACGGCCGGCCGTCGTACTGCGCGGCGCCGAGGACGATGATCGCCGCCGCGGGCCCGGGCATCGACACGGCGCCATCCTGCCGCGCCGCGTGCCAGACCGCGGCGAGCGATCCGGCCCACGCCAGCGCCGTGAGCCCGACCAGCGTCACCGCGGTGCGCCGCACCCACCACCCCGTCGTGTGCACCCGCTGCGCGTCCGGCTCGCTCATTCGGCGAGGTTGAGGACGGACAGCCAGAACACGTCGAAGCGCAGGCGGTGGTTCGCCTCGGGCTCGATCGTCGCCTCGCCCGCAAGCCCGTCGAGGAACGCGACGGTCACGTCCGCGACGAGCGGCGCGGGCAGGCGTGGCGTGAGCGAGAGCGCCTGGAACAGCCACTCGATGGTGCGGGTGGCCTGCGCCCGGCGCGCCTCACGCGAGCGGCGCACCGCGGCCCGTACCGCCGCCCCCTGCTCCTGCCCGAGGTCGACGAGCGCCCGGATACGTCCGCTCGTCAGCTCGCCGCCGAGCCAGTCCCAGAGGGCGTCCAGCCCGCCCGTCGGCGGCGCGTCGGCAAGCGCGGCAGCCTCGCCCGCGACGACGACGTCGCTGAGCCAGTCGGCCAGTCGGGCGAGCAGCGCGTCGCGGTCGCGAAAAT
>DASWUT010000575.1:0-8156 GCA_036401455.1 Gemmatirosa sp.
CGTGCCGTCGTGCGCGGTGTCACGCGTGGTGCGACCGTCAACGTGGTGCGACGTCCCACCCGCCGCCGAGCGCGCGGTAGAGGTCCACGGTCGCGACTAGATACTGCCGCTCGTCCTGCACGAGCGCGAGTTGCGCGGTGAACAACGACCGCTGCGCGTCGAGGACCTCCAGATACGTCGAGATGCCGGTGCGGTAACGGGCCTGCGCGATCGCGAATGCCTGCTGCAGCGCGCGAACCTGCGTCGCTTGGGCCACGAACTGATCGCGGCCGAGCCGCACGCCAGCGAGCGCGTTGTCGGCCTCGCGCTGCGCCGAAAGCACGGTTTGCTCGTACTGCCCGCGCGCCTGATCGGCCACCGCGCGCGCCTCGCGTTCCTGTGCGGCCAACCGGCCACCGGTGAAGAGCGGCACCGAGATGCCCGCCTGCGCGGTGTAGATCTCGCCCGACTTCCGGAACAGGTTCGTGTAGCCCGGCTGCTGGGTTCCGTAGTCACCGCTGACCGTGACGGTCGGAAGCCGGCTCGCCACCGCGGCACCGACCCGCGCGATCGACGCCTGCAACGTGCGCACCGCGGCCCGCACGTCCGGCCGCCCGGCGATCAGCGCACCCGAGATCGAGTCCGGCACCGTGACCGCCGCGACCACCTCGGCGAGCGGACGGCCGCGCGGGATCGGCGTCGGACCACGCCCGAGGAGTAACGCGAGCTGGTTCTCCTGCTGCGTGCGCTGCAGGGCGAGGGTCGCGACGCGCGTTGCCGGATCGGCGAGTTCCGCCTCGAAGGTGCGCACGTCGAGCTCCGACGTGACCCCCTGCTCGAACCGGCGCCGCGCGATCTGGAGCGTGACCCGCCGCGACGCGACGGTCGTGTCGGCGAGCGCGAGGTTCTCGTCGAGCTCGCGGATCTGCAGGTACGCCGTCGCGACGTCGCCCACGAGGGTGAGCGTGGTCGCGCGCAGATCCTCCTGCTGCGCCCCGAGGTCGAAGCGCGCCGCCTCGGCGGTGCGGCGCGTCTGCCCCCAGACGTCGAGCTGCCACGACGCGTCACCGACGATCTGGGTCGCGTTGTACTTGAAGCCGAGCGGGCCCAACACCGCCTGGTTGGTCGAGCGCGCGGCAGTTCCCGTGACCTGCGGAAAGAAGCCGCTCCGCGCGACGCCTAACGCGCCGCGGTACTCGCGCACCCGCGCCTGTGCCACGCGCAGGTCGCGATTGTTCGCGACCGCATCGGTGACGAGCGAGACCAGCGTCGGATCGCGCAGCACGTCGAGCCAGCGCAGTTCGCCCGCGGCGTCGCCGGCGACGCGGGACGGACGCCAGAGCGCGCGGGTCGAATCGGCGCTCCTGCCGGCCACGACGGCACCAACCGTGGTGCCGGCGACGCCGCTTCCCACGCTCGCCGGGTCGCCGGCATGATCGCTGGCGCGCGCCGCCGCCAGCGAGTCGAGCAGCGCGCGCGTGCCGGTCGGCGTCGCCGCGTCGGCCGCGTCGGTCACGGGCGAGACCGTCGTGTTGACGCGCGTCGAGGGCCCGACCGCGCACGCCGCCAGGAGCGCGGCGGACGCGAGCGTGAGCGCGCCTGCGGCGGACCGCATGGTTCGAGACATGGTCAGTTCCCCCGCACGGTCGCGAGGACCGGGACCGGCGCGCCGGGGACCGGCAGCGCCGGGTCGGGCGCGGGCGGCGGCGCGGACGACGCCCTCGCGCCGCGTCGCGCGACGAACCCACGGATCGTGCTGTAGAAGAGCGGGACGAAGAAGATCCCGAGCGTCGTCGCGCCGATCATGCCGAAGAACACGCTCGTGCCTAACGAGTGCCGGCTCGCCGCGCCCGCGCCGCTCGCGACCAGCAGCGGCGACACCCCGAGGATGAAGGCGAGCGACGTCATGAGAATCGGGCGGAAGCGCTCGCGCGCCGCCTCGATCGCCGCGTCGGCGACCGACGCACCCGCGGTGACCTGTTCGGTCGCGAACTCGACGATCAGCACCGCGTTCTTCGCCGCGAGGCCGATCACCGCGAACAGGCCGACCTGGAAGTAGACGTCGTTCGGCATCCCCCGCGCCCAGATCGCCAGCACCGCGCCGAGCAGGCCGAAGGGGATCCCGAGCAACACGGCGATCGGAACCGTCCAGCTCTCGTACTGCGCGGCCAGCACGATGAAGACGAGCACCAGCGCGAGGGCGAGCACCGTCGCGCTCGTCCCACCCGACGCCTGCTCCTGGTAGCTCTCGCCGCTGTACGCGAAGCCGACGCCCTGCGCGGCGTACTTGTCGTTCAGGAGCTTCTCGACTCCGGCGAGCATCTGCCCCGAGCTCTGCCCCGGCTTCGGGATCCCGGTGATGGTGGCCGACGGAAAGCCGTTGAAGCGACTCAACAGGCTCGGCGCGCCGCGCATCTCCGTCGCGACGAGGGCTGAGAGCGGCACCATCTGCCCGGTCGTGCTCCGCGCGTAGAAGCGCCCGACGTCCTCCGGCCGCTGCCGGAACTGCTGCTGCGCCTCGGCCTGCACACGGAACGGCCGACCGTACAGCGTGAAGTCGTTGATGTAGAGCGTCGAGAGCATCGTCTGCAGCGTCGAGAAGATCTGCCCCGTCCCGACGCCGCGCGCCCGCGCCGCATCCTCGTCGACGTGCACGTACAGCTGCGGCACGTCGGCGCGTACGCCGCCGTTCGCGCCCTGCACGGCAACGCGGTTCGCATCCGTCACGAACTCGTGCACCGCGCCGGCGAACGCCCCGATGTTGGTCCCCGAGCGCTGCTGCAGGTTCATCTCGAGCCCGCTCGTCGTGCCGAGCCCGGGGATCTCGGGGAGGTTGAAGCCGAAGCCGATCGCCTGCGTCATCCCCGACAGCTTCATGTTGGTCCGCCCGAGGATCGCGTCGAGCTGCTGGTCGGCGCCCCCACGTTCGCCCCACGGTTTGAGCGCGATGAACATCACCGCCGCGTTGGTCTGGTTGGACGTCGAGAGCAGGTCGAGGCCGGCGATCGCGACGACGTTTTCGACGCTGGACTCGTTGTGGAGCATGCCCTCGACCTGCCGCACCGCGGCAACCGTACGCTGGAGCGACGCACCGTCGGGAAGCTGCAGCGCGACCGCGAAGTAGCCCTTGTCCTCGCTCGGGATGAACCCGCCGGCGACGCGCAGAAAGAGGAACGCGATGAGCGCGACCACGACGGCGAACGCGCCGTACCACGCCCGCGGCCGCGCGATCATCCTTCCCGTCGCCGACGTGTAGCGGCCCGTGAGGCGCCCGAAGCGGTCGTCGAACCAGCTGAAGAACCGGTTCTTCTGGCGACCCGCCGGCACCTCTTTCAGGAGCAGCGCGCAGAGCGCCGGCGTCAGCGAGAGCGCCACCGCGCCCGAGATCACGACCGAGATCGCGATCGTGACCGCGAACTGTCGGTACATCGCGCCGGTGATGCCCGGCACGAAGGCGACCGGCACGAACACCGAACACAGCACGAGCACGATCGCGATGAGCGCGCCCGAGATCTGGCGCATCGCGCGGCTCGTGGCGACCCGCGCCGACACGTGTTCGGCGGCCATGATGCGCTCGACGTTCTCGATCACGACGATCGCGTCGTCGACGACGATGCCGATCGCCAGCACCATCCCAAAGAGCGTGAGCGTATTGACCGTGAACCCGAGCGCGTACAGGCCGACGAACGCGCCGACGATGCTCACCGGCACGGCCAGCACCGGGATCAGCGTCGCGCGCCAGCTCTGCAGGAAGATGAATACGACGAGCGTGACGAGCGCCATCGCCTCGGCGAGCGTGATCACCACGTCCCGGATCGACTCGGTGATGAACGGGGTCGTGTCGAATGGGATCTGCCAGCGCACGCCAGGCGGGAACGCTTTCGCGAGCTCGTTCATGCGTGCGACCACCGCGGCCTTGACGGCCAGGTTGTTGGCGCCCGGCCGCGCGTAGATCCCGAACAGCGCGGTCTCCTTGCCATTGAGTCGGCCGGAGATGTCGTACTGCCGCGACCCGAGATGCACCGTCGCGATGTCGCGCACGCGAACCAACGACCCGTTGGGCAACGCGCGGACGATGATCGCGCCAAACTGCTCGGGCGTCGTCAGCTGACCCGCCGTACTGACAGGAATCGTCAGCTGCGTCCCGGTGGGCGAGGGCTCGCGGCCGAGCCGGCCGCCGGGCTTCGTCGCGTTCTGCTCCGCGACCGCCGCCGACACGTCGTCGACGGTGATTCCGAGCTGGGCCATCTTCTCGGGGTCGAGGCTGAGCAACATCGAGAAGTCGAGCGGCGAGAAGAAGCTCGCGTTCCCCACGCCCGGCAGGCGCTTCAGCTCGTTCTCGACGTAGAGCTTGCCGTAGTTGGTCAGGTAGGCCGCGTCATCCTGCGCGTTGCTCGACGTCAGCGCGCCGACGAGCAGGATGTCCGCATTGGCCTTGGTGACCGTGATGCCGTTCTGCCGCACGGCGGCCGGCAGTTGTGGACTGGCCACCGAGATCGCGTTCTGCACGTCGACGGCGGCGAGGTCCTGGTTGCGCGAGATGTCGAACGTGACGGCGAGGTTCATCACCCCGTCGCTGGAATTGGACGACTTGTAGTAGAGCAGGCCGTCGAGCCCGGCGAGCTGCTGCTCGATCGGAGCCGCGACCGAATTGGCGACGTCCTGCGCACTCGCGCCCGGGTAGGTCGCGATCACCTGGACCGCGGGAGGCGTGATCTGGGGGTACCGGTTGACCGGCAGTCGGAGCATCGCGATGACGCCGAGCAGGGTGATCGCGATCGAGATCATCATCGCGAGCACCGGCCGGCGAACGAACAGGTACTCGCGCTCGGTCGCGGGCCTCGCGGTGTCGGGCACCGCGGGCACCGCAGGCGCCGATCCGTTCGCGGTAATCGTCGACGGCGTGCTGGACGTCGAGTTCATCGCGCCCCCCGTCGCGCCGCCTGACGCGTGGAGCCACCCTTCGGCGCCGTGTCCGGCGACTGCGCATCACGCGTGGCACTCGCGCCCGCAGCCAGCGGCACCGGACGCACCACCGCACCCGGGCCGACCTTCTGCAGGCCGTCGACGACGACGCGCTCGCCGGGCGCGAGGCCCTGCTCGATGAGCCAGTCGGCGCCGGACCATTCCGTCGCGGTCACGTTGTGCGTGGCGATCTTGTTGGCGGCGTCGACGACGTACACGGTCTGTCGTCCCATTTGCTGAACGACCGCGCGCTGCGGCACTAGGATCGCGTCGCGTCGCGTGAGGCCGAGCAGGCGGACGCGGACGAACTGCCCGGGCAGCAGGAGTGCGCCGGGCCTGTCGAACGTCGCGCGGTACTCCTGCGTCCCCGTCGCCGAGTCGACGACCGGGTCGACGTAGCCGATGCGCCCATCGGCCGGGAACGGCCGTCCATCGGCGAGCACGGCCTGCACGCGCGCGGCGCCATTGGGCGCGATCGCGCGGGCGAGCACCGGGTCACGCGTCCAGCGGAGCAGCTGCTTCGCTGCCGGGCGGAAGCTCACGTAGACCGGATCGACGACGTCGATGGTCGTGAGCACGTCGGCCGGCCCGGTCACCCGCGTCCCGAGGTCGAGGAGTGCGCGACCGACCCGCCCCGAGATCTCCGCGCGCACCACCGTTTCGCTCAGGCTCTTGCGGGTCCGGTCGATCGTCGCGCGCGCGTCGGCGAGCGCGGCGCGCGACTCGAGCACGGTCGACTCCGCGTTGTCGACGTCCTGCCGTGCGACGGCGTTCTCGGCGAGCAGGGGGCGGAGGCGCCCCGCGTTCGCCTGCGCGTTGGACAGCTGCGCCTGCGCCTGCGCCGCACGCGCGACCGCGCCGCGGTAGTCGGCGTCGTACGTCGTCGGGTCGATTCGGTACAGCACGGCGCCGGCGTGCACCTGCGTGCCCTCCGCGAATGGGCGTGCCGTGATCACGCCGCTCACCTGCGCGCGCACCTGCACGGTGCGAAACGCGCGCACCTGCCCCGCGAACTCGAGCGGCTCCTCGACGGTCTGTGGCGTCGCCGTGAGCACCGATACCTCGGGCGGTGGCGGCGGCGGCGGCGCGGACCCGGCCGGCTGGCACGCGGTCAGCGCGCCCGCGGTCAGCGCGACCCCCGCGGCGAGCGCTGGTCGGTGCACGAAACGCAGGTCGAACGTGGTGCGGCGGTACATGAGGACCTCGCTGGTCCGGGACGAGAGCGGTGATGTGGCAGCAGTCCCCTGCTGCGGCGCGGGCGGCGGCCCGCGCGGAACGGTCGGTTTCGTTAGGCAGGCGCCGCGGTCCGCGGCGCCGTGTGCCGCGCGTCACAGGACGCGGCGGGCGTCCGGCCAAACGGTTGGGCAGGCACAGTTCTGGACGACACCGTCCACACACGCACGTTATGGACCATTCCGTCCAGTACGGCGACTGCCGATTGATCTGCTGCAGGGAATTCGGCTGACAGGGTGGCGTTACGCGGCCGTCCCGTGCCCCCGTCATCCGGAGCCCCCCGCGTCTTCCCGAGCGCAGCGAGGGAAGACGCGGGGGAGTGTCACTGAAATGCCGTGACGCACATTAGAATGGACTCATCCGTCCATTGACGCCGTCGTGGACGGCGACCGCGCGTTCGACGCGGCCGCGCGCCGACCAGGTCCACATCGGCATCACCCTGACGCCCCAGAGCCGGACGCATGCAGGACAAGCGCTCCACGTCGGCCGGGACACCCGTTCCGCCGGTCCCGGCGGCCCCACCGCCCGCTGACGAGGTGGGCCGCGCGGAATGCCGCGCGTCGCGTGCCCCGCAGCACGAGCGCGGACGGCGCCGCGTCTGCGCGATCCTCGACGCCGCGAGCGCGCTGCTCCTCGAAGGTGGACTGACCGCGCTGTCCGTCGAGGCGGTGGCGAAGCGTTCTCAGACGTCGAAGAGTTCCATGTACCACTTCTTCCCCGACCGGGACGCGATCATCCGGGCGCTCGCGGAGCGCCACGTCGCGACGATCAGCGACTACGAGGGCCTGCGGACGTCGGACGCCGCGGAGTGGACGCGGCTCAGCCCCGAAGAGGTGGTCGATCGATACCTCGAGCCGTTCGCGCACTACGTGGCCGAACACCCCGACGTGCTGCCGTGCATGCAGGCGGCGGCCGCACTGTCGGAAGGCGCCTCGACCGCGGCGGTGCTCGACGCCATCGCGCTCAGGCGCGCCCAGGTCGTCATCCGCGCGCGACTGCCGCACGCCACGCCGGCCGAAAGCCGGGCGCGGGGTGTCATGCTGTACGCCGTCACCGTCGGCACGATGGAGGTCATGTCGCGCCTGAACGGCGGACGCCCGCTCCGCGCGTCCGCCATGCGCGAGCTGCGCCAGGTGCTCATCGCCTACCTCGGCCGTCTCGAACGCGGCGCCGCGGCGTTGTGAGCGCAGCCCCTGCGCGCAGGGCAACCGTGTTCGGCCGCGGGCCACGATCGCGCGGGTTGCCGGTCGACTGCACCCGCGGGAGATCGCGTACCGCGTTGGCCGTCGGTCGCGCCGAGCTGGCACTCCCGGCCGACGCGCCCGTATGGCAGGCATGTCACCGACGCCCCGCACGCTCGCCCAACCGGTCCGAGCGCCCCGTCGCGCGCTGACCCTCGCGGCCCTCGTCGTGGCCGGGTCCGCGAGCGGGCTCGCCTGCGCGGCGCGGCAGCCGCTACCGCCGGAGCAGTCTGCCGACGAGACGTTCGCCGATCCGCGCTGCGCACCCGTGCGCGGGTACACGGGCGACGCGATGGAACCGTTCGTCACGCGCGACGGCCGCTACCTCCTGTTCAATTCGTCCAACGCGCCGGGCGCGCAGACGGACCTGCAGGTCGCGCGCATCGACGGCGATCTCGCCTTCACGTACCGCGGCCCGCTCACGTCGGCCAACAGCACCGCACTCGACGGCGTGCCGACCGTCGCCGCGGACGGAACGCTCTTCTTCATCTCGAGCCGGAGCTACGCGACGACCGGTGCGACCGTGTACACGGCGCACTTCGCGAACGGCACCACCGACGCGCCGGTCCTCGTCGCGGGCATGCCGCGCGAGCCCGGGATCGTCCTGTTCGACGTCGAGGTGAGCGCCGACGGCCAGCGGTTGTACTACGCGCGCGGCGTGTTCGGGAACGGGTCTGGCCCGACCGCCGCGGAGTTGCGGGTCGCCGTTCGGCGCGGCAACACGTTCGTGCCCGACAC
>DASWUT010000576.1:0-4005 GCA_036401455.1 Gemmatirosa sp.
GCGGCCGGAGCGGTGGTGGCGTCGGTCATGGGCGAGAAGCGTACGCAGTGCCGACCCGGCGCGTGGGCGGCACGGGCCGGCGCGCGGCAGCTTGACAGCTCCGCTTGACACCCCCGCGACCCGCCCGGTACGCTACCGCGCGCTCGCCCTTCCCGAACGCCGTTCGCCGCCGCGCATGTCCGCCGCCCCGCCCGCCCCCGTTTCGACGACGCCCCCGTCCCGCCGCGAGCGGGACGGCGATCTCCGCACCGCGATCCTCGACGCGGCCCGGCAGCTGCTCGTGCGGGAGGGGTACCGCGACCTCAGCATGCGCGACGTGTCGCGCGCGGTTGGCTGCAGCGTGAGCAGCATCTACCTCTACTTCGCGAGCAAGGACGCCCTCGTCCACGCGCTGATGGACGAGGGGTTCGGGCGCTGGCACCGGCACGTGAGCGAGCTGATCGCGGCCCGCGCTGGCGCACCGGCGGCCGCGCGGCTCGAGGCCGTGTGCCACGCGTACGTCGCCTTCGGCCTCGCCAATCCGGAGTTCTACGAGATCATGTACATGTTTCACTCCGACCGGATGGCGCGCTACCCGAAGGAGCTGTTCCGCCGCGCGCGGCGCAACCTCGACCTCATGGGCGATCTGGTCGCGGAGTGCCGCGCCCCGCTCGGTGGCGCCTCTCCGCACGACGTCCCGTTCGTGACGACCGCGCTCTGGGCCGCGCTGCACGGCACCGTGTCGACGATCATCGCCGACCGCCTCGATCGCCGGCTCGATCGCGCGCGCTACATCGACGCCGCGGTGCGCTTCGCACTCGCCGGGGTGCTCGCATGAGCGCCCCTCTCGCCGGGGTGCTCGCATGAGCGCCCCTCTCGCCGGCGCGCAGCGCGCGATGGCCGAGCGCTTCCGGCTGGACGGACGCGTGGCGGTCGTGACCGGCGCGAGCAAGGGGATCGGTGAGGCGATGGCGCGCGCGTTCGGCGAGGCGGGGGCGCGGGTCGTCGTGAGCAGCCGCAAGCAGGAGGCGGTCGACGAGGTCGCCCACGCGATCACCGCGGCGGGGGGCGAGGCGATCGGGATCGCCGCGAACGTCGGCCGCCCGGGCGAGGCGGCCGCACTCGTCGAGCGCACGGTCGCGCACTGGGGCGGGGTGGACGTGCTCGTGAACAACGCGGCGATCAACCCCAGCTTCGGCCCGCTACTCGAGACGGACGAGGGCGTGTTCGACAAGATCATGGCCGTGAACGTCAAGGGCCCGCTCGCCGCCGCGCGCGCCGCGTACACGTCGATGCGGGCGCGCGGACACGGCTCCGTCGTCAACATCTCGAGCATCGGCGGTGTCAGCCCCGAGCCCGGGCTCGGCCTGTACTCGGTGAGCAAGGCCGCGCTCATCTCGCTCACGAAAGTGATGGCGCAGGAGTGGGGCGCGGCCGGCGTGCGCGCGAACGTGATCTGCCCGGGGCTGATTCAGACCAAGTTCTCCGAGGCGCTGTGGGGGGACGAGCGAATCCTCAAGCGCACGCTCGCGCAGCAGGCGCTGCCGCGCGTGGGACAGGCCGAGGACGTGGCGGGGCTGGCGCTGTTTCTCGCGTCCGATGCGGGGGCGTACTGCACGGGCGGGGTGTACATGGTCGATGGCGGGTATCTCATCTGACGCCGTCCGACTCGCGCGTGGCGATCGTCGAGCCGCTGCGCGGGCTCGCGGCGCTCGCCGTCTGCTGGTACCACTTCACGACCGCGGCGAGCGTCTTCCCGCCCGGCCCGGTTCGCCGCTCGGGCACGTACGGCTGGCTCGGGGTCGAGTGCTTCTTCGTGATCTCCGCGTTCGTGATCCCGCTGTCGATGTACCGCGGCGGCTTCGAGCTCCGAACCGGGTGGCGCACGTTCCTGGCAAAGCGGGTGACCCGGCTCGACCCCCCGTACCTGGTCGCGGTCGCCGCGTCGGTCGTGCTGCTGTACGCGTCCGCGCGGGCACCAGGGTTCGCGGGACGGCCGCCCGCGGTCTCGGTCCGGCAACTCCTCGCGCACCTCGGCTATCTGAACGCGTTCCTGGGGTATGGCTGGCTCAACCCCGTGTTCTGGACGCTCGCGATCGAGTTCCAGTTCTACCTGCTGATCGCGCTCGTCTACGCGGGCATCGCCGCGCGAGACGCGTGGGCGCGGGTGGCGGCCGTCGTCGGGCTCGGCGCGTTAGGCCTGGCGCCCACGCCCGAAGCCTACGTCGTCCATTTCCTCACGATCTTCGCGCTCGGGATCGCGACGTTTCAGCACCACGTCGGGCTGATCGGCGCGCGCACCTACGCCGCGCTCCTCCTGCTGCTCGCGGCGCTGTCCGCGGTCGCGCTCGGGCCGGCGGTGGCGGCGGCAGCGGTCGCGACGGCCCTGGTCATCGCCTTCGGTCGGGTGCGGGTGCCGCGCGTGCTGCAGTTCTTCGGCACGATCTCGTACTCGCTCTACCTCCTGCACGTGCCGGTCGGCACGCGCGTCGTCAGCCTCGGCGGGCGGGTCGCACACGGCGCGGCGGCGCAGGTGGTCGTGACGCTCGGCGCACTCGCGGTCTCGGTCGGCGCGGCATCCCTGATGTATCGCTGGGTGGAGCGCCCGGCGCGGCTGTGGTCGGCGTCGTTCCGGTACCAGCTCCAGCAGCCGTCTCCTCTGACGAAGGTTCCCACATGACGACGTCCGCCGCACCCCTCGCCGACGGCCAGGTCGCCGCGCGCACGCCCACGCCTCACGCGCTGCCGCGTGACGCGGCCGCGGACCTCTACGGCTGGTTCGCCACGCTCACGCCCGACGAGACCGCCGTCCGCCTCCGGGTGCGCGAGTTCATGGAGCGCCGCGTGCGCCCGATCGCCGACGATTACTGGGAGCGCGGCGAGTTCTATCACGAGGTCGTTCCCGAGTTCGCCGCGCTCGACCTGCTGCGCACCGCCTACGATCCGGGCGTGCGCAACGGCACCGTGCGCGACTGCCTGATCTCGGGCGAACTCGCGCGCGTGGACCCGTCGATGGCGACGTTCTACGGCGTACACGCGGGGCTCTGCATGGGCTCGATCGCGATGCACGGCAGCGACGAGCAGAAGGCCGAGTGGCTGCCGAAGCTGCGCCGCTGGGAGCTGATCGGCGGCTTCGGCCTGACCGAGCCCGAAGTGGGGAGCGGCGTCGCGCGGGGCCTCACGACGACGTGCCGCCGCGAGGGGGATACGTGGGTGCTGAACGGGCAGAAGAAGTGGATCGGCAACGCGACCTTCGGCGACGTGGTCGTGGTCTGGGCGCGCGACGAGGCCTCGCGGCAGGTCAAGGGGTTCATCGTCCGAACGAAGCAGGACGATGGCCGAACGCACCGTGCGGGTTACGAGGTCGAGACGATGCGCGGCAAGATCGCCCAGCGTACGGTCCAGAACGGCCTGATCACGCTCCGCGACCTGCGCGTGCCGGAGCGCGACCGGCTGCAGAAGGCGGACAGCTTCGCCGCGACGCAGCAGGTGCTCGGGATGGCGCGGTGCGGCACGGCGTGGCAGGGGGTCGGCTGCGCGATGGGCGCATTCGAGGCCGCGTTAGGCTATGCGACGGAGCGGACGCAGTTCGGCCGGCCGATCGGCGGGTTCCAGCTGGTCCAGGTGATGCTCGTGAAGATGGTCGGTAACCTGACGGCGATCCTCGGCATGGCCCTCCAGGCCGCGCGGCTGCAGGACGTCGAGGGGATGCGCGACGAGCGCTCCGCACTGGCGAAGCAGTACTGCGCGGCGCGCTGCCGCGAGGTGGTCGGGCTCGCGCGCGAGCTGATGGGCGGCAACGGCATCCTGCTGGAGCACGGCGCGGCGCGGCTGTTCGCCGACGCCGAGGCGATTTATTCGTACGAGGGGTCGAACGAGATCAACAGCCTGATCGTCGGGCGCGCGCTCACCGGGATCGGGGCGTTCGTCTGATGGCCGCCGGCCCGGCGCGCTCCGCTGGATTCGACCTGCGGGCCGCGGCGCGCGCCGCGGCCCTCGACGCGGGCTTCGTCCCCGACCTCGACG
>DASWUT010000577.1:0-2146 GCA_036401455.1 Gemmatirosa sp.
GCCATCGCCGAGCAGGCTGTGGGGGTAGACGACGAGATCGTAGTCGCCTTCGGTGCTCGCGAGGGCGGGCGCGTGACGCGCCGCCGCCCGCGCGGGGCTCGTCGCCGCGCTCGCGGCGAGCACGGTGCCCGCGGCGACGCCCTTGGGCGACGCGGCGGTCCAGCCCGCAGCCCCGCCCGGGAAGCGCCCCATCAGGAACGCGCGGTAGCTCGCCTGCGGGAAGCGCGCAGCCGTCGTCGGGTCCGCGTGCGCGAGCGACAGCAGCGCGTCGGCCGTCTGCCGCGTGTCGAACACGGGGTCCATCGTCGGCTGCTGGATCGCGACCTGGCCCGGGCCCGCCTCCGCGTCACCCCACGCCTCGAGCGGGTGGTGGTCGGGAAGGACCAGGTCGGCCAGTTCGCTCGTCTCGTCCGGGTAGCTGGAGAACGAAACCTTGAACGGCACCTTCCTGAACGCCTGCGCGAACTGCAGCTGCGCCGGCGAGGAGTAGGCGGGGTTGGCGCCGCGGACCATGACGAGCGGCACCGCGCCCGCGTTCATCCGATCGACGAGCGCGCGCACGTCGGCGTGCGAGGCGACCCGGGCGTAGGTCGGCAGCGCCTGGTCCGGGCGAATCGCGCGCCCGACGGCGCCGGCACTCGCGTTCAGCGCGTTGACCGCCGTCGCGAGTTCGCCGGCGTTGCTCGCCGTGGAGCCGGCGAGGGCGACGAAACCGTTGCCCGCCGCGGTGACTTCCTGCGCGAGGCGCTCGAGCACGGCCTGCGAAACGCCGCTCTGCTGCGCCGCGGCCGCCGCGCCGAGCTGCCCGCGCAGCAGGTTGACGATGGCGAGCTCGGTACCGGCGCGCGCGGGGATCCACTCGTCCGCGTTGAGGCCGGTGAGCGAGCGGCGCGGGCCGACGTAGATCATCCGCGGCGCGCCTTCGAGCTTGGCGCGGGCGTCGGCCCAGTCGAGCTGCTGCGGCACGACGTTCCCCCAGTGATCGAGGAAGTCGGCCGAGAACGAGACGATGAGGCGCGACGCACCGAAGTCCACGCGCGGCCACGCCACGCCGCCGTACGATGCGCGGTTGGCCGCCATCACGGCGAGCGGCGCCTCGGCGTCGTAGCTCACGTGCGCGGGCAGGCCGAACGCCGCGAGCCACTGGTCGAGAAATCCCGGGAACGACCCGAGTTCGGCCTGGTTGATGAAGACCGCATTCGCGGCCTGCCCGCGGCTGCGGAGCGTGCCTAACTGCTGCGAGAGGACGGCGAGCGCGCGGTCCCAGGTGGTCTGCCGAAGCTGACCTTCCTGGCGGATCATCGGCGCGCGGTAGCGGTCCGGGTTGTAGACGCCCTGGAGCGCGGCCTGCGAGCGCGCCGAGAGCGCGCCGCGGCTGGCCGGGTGCGACGGGTTGCCGGAGAGCTGGTAGACGCGGCCGTCGCGAACGGAGGCATACACCCCCGCCGCGCCGCCGCCCTCGCGGCAGACCGTCGCGTAGTAGTTGGTGATGCCCGAGACGGTCTGATCCGGCTGGGCGACGTACGGGATGAGCCGGCCGACGTTCTCGGACGTGCACCCGACGGCGGCGGTCGCGGCGGTCCCCGCGCCGACGATCTTCAGGAAGTCGCGGCGCTTGACGCCGGACGCCCCTGCTTGGGTAGTCATGCTGGGCCGATTCAGTAGTGACACGACGAGCAGTCGTAACGGGCCTTGTGCACCGGCAGCTTGTCGGCCGCCTGGATCACGGAGTCGGGCGCGCCGGCGAGCCGCGCGCCTTCACCGGGCTTGTAGCCGTTCACGTGACAGTTGATGCACCACCCCATGTTGAGCGAGGCGGCCTGCTGGACCTGCCACTGGCCCTGGATCTTGCCGTGACACGTCTGGCACGTGACGCCCGCGTTGACGTGGCGCATGTGCGGGAAGTTCACGTAGTCCGGCACCTTGTGGATCCGCACCCACGGGACCGGGAGCCGCTTGTTCCAGTAGCTCGTCAGCTTGGCGATGTTCTTTTTGGAGCTGTCCGCCGTGCCGAGCACGACCGTGTGACACCCCATGCACGTGCCAACCGCCGGCATGCCCGCGTCCGGCGACTTGTTGGACGCGTAATGGCAATAGAGGCAGTTCATCCCCAACCCGCTGTGGTTGGGGTCCTTCAGATTCACCG
>DASWUT010000578.1:0-8910 GCA_036401455.1 Gemmatirosa sp.
CGGAGACGAAGCAGGAGTCCGTCACCGCCTGACCGCGGGCGGGTCGACCAGGGGCGGGCGGCTCTTCCGGGAGTCGCCCGCCCTTCGTTTCGATCATGCTTGCGCCCCTCTGGACGAGACTGTTGCTTGAACCCGTGCGGCGCCCCCTGGAGTCGCGCACGGGCCCGCCTTCGACGCCCCCCCCGTATGTCGCACGACAAACACCTCCGCTGCTCGTTCTGCGGCAAGAGCAAGGACTCGGTCCGGAAGTTCATTTCGGGACCGAGTGTCTACATCTGCAACGAGTGCATCGCGCTCTGCAACGAGATCCTCGCCGAGGACGAGGAGCGCGAGGTCGCGGAGGCGATCACGCAGGTCCCGACGCCGCTCGAGATCAAGGACGTCCTGGACCAGTACGTGATCGGGCAGGAGCGCGCGAAGAAGGCGCTCGCGGTGGCGGTCTACAATCACTACAAGCGCATCAACTCGGCCAACGTGCGGGCCGAGGATGAGGTGGAGCTCGACAAGTCCAACATCCTGCTCGTCGGGCCGACGGGCGTGGGCAAGACGCTGCTCGCGCAGACGCTCGCGCGCATCCTCGACGTGCCGTTCACGATCGCCGATGCGACGACGCTCACCGAGGCAGGCTACGTCGGCGAGGACGTCGAGAACATCCTCGTTAGGCTGCTGCAGGCCGGCGACTTCAACGTCGCGGAGTGCGAGCGCGGGATCGTCTACATCGACGAGATCGACAAGATCGCGCGCAAGAGCGAAAACCCGAGCATCACGCGCGACGTCAGTGGCGAGGGGGTGCAGCAGGCGCTGCTCAAGATCCTCGAGGGCACGGTCGCGAGCGTGCCGCCGCAGGGCGGTCGCAAGCACCCGCAGCAGGAATACATCCAGATCAACACGAAGGACATCCTGTTCATCTGCGGCGGGGCGTTCGACGGACTGGAGAAGATCATCGAGGCGCGCGTGGGGCGCCGGCAGATCGGCTTCGGGAGCGCGGGCTTCGGCCGGGCCCCGGACGAGGCACAGGGCACCGACGGCACGAAGCGCGCGGCGAAGCACATGTTCGCGGACGCCGAGCCGGAGGATCTGCTGCGCTACGGGCTGATTCCGGAGCTCGTCGGCCGCATGCCGGTGATGGTGCCGCTCGAGGCGCTCGACGAGGAGGCGCTCGTGCGCATTCTCAAGGAGCCCAAGAACGCGCTCACCAAGCAGTACCAGAAGCTGTTCGACCTCGAGGACGTGAAGATCACCTTCGAGGAGAGCGCGCTGCGCGCGGTCGCGGCGAAGGCCCTCAAGCGCGGCACGGGCGCGCGCGGGCTGCGCGCGATCTGCGAGGAGGCGCTGCTCGAGGTGATGTTCGACCTGCCGACCCGCGAGGACGTCGTCGAGGTGAAGGTGACGGAGCGGTGCATCACGGAGGGCGCGCCGCCACTGATCGAGCTGACGCCGACCAAGCGGCGGCGGAAGGAAGCGTAGCGCCTGAAGTCGTCGTTCGGGGTGCCTAACGGCATCCCGCGCCCGACGCGGCGGCACTGCTACGGCAGGCGATCGCCTGCACGTTCCGGTTCTCGTTAGGTTGCGGCAATGTCGTCCGTGACCGTCCCCCCCGCCCCGAGCGGCGCACCCGCCTGGTCCCCGACCGGCACGCCGCCGGAAGATCCCGACGCCGACGCGGCGAGCCCCGCCGCGCGCGCGGGTCCGCCGTCGCGACTTCCGGTGCTCGCACTGCGCGACGCTGTCGTCTTTCCGGCGTCGGTCACCTCCCTGATGATCGGCCGCCCGGCCTCGCTCGCGGCCGTCGAGTCGGCGCTCTCGTCCCCCGTGGCAGGCCCGAACGGCGACGAGCGATGGATCCTGCTCGCGGCCCAACACGACGCGACGGTCGAGCAGCCGGCCGCGGGCGACCTGCACCGCATCGCGGTGGCAGCGCGCGTGCAGCAGGCCGCGCGGCTCCCCAATGGCGTCGTAAAGCTCGTCGTCGAGGGGGTGAGCCGCGTGCGCGTGACACGCTTCGCCTCGGCCGGTGTCGGGCGCGGCACGGCCGCGACGCCGGGCGCGCCGCTGCGTGCGCACGTGGTCCCGCTCCCGCTCGCGCGCGAGCCCGAGACGCCCGAGGCGACCGCCGAGCTGCGGCAGCTGCTGGCGCGGTTCGAGGAATACGCGGCCGTGCCGGCGCGCCGGCTGCCGACCGAGGTGCTCACCGCCGTGCGCGAGGCGCCGACGCCGGCGCGGCGGCTGTGGGGAGTGGCCGCGCACGTGGTCCTGCCACTCGCC
Source organism: Gemmatirosa sp. (assembly GCA_036401455.1). Taxonomy (GTDB): domain Bacteria; phylum Gemmatimonadota; class Gemmatimonadetes; order Gemmatimonadales; family Gemmatimonadaceae; genus BPUI01. The sequence goes on from DASWUT010000578.1 coordinate 2,266, forward strand.
GAGCGGCAGCGGCTGCTCGAGGTCGCGACCGAAGGCGAGCTGCGCGACGCACTGGCCGCCGCGCTCGCGTCGGAGCTCGAGTTGCTGCGCCTCGAGCGCTCGGTGGATGAGCGCGTGCGCGCGACGATCGCCAAGGGGCAACGCGAGTTCTGGCTCGCCGAGCAACTGAAGGTGATCCACCAGGAGCTCGGGCGCGACGAGGCGGACGACACCGACGAGCTGGAAGCTCGGGTACAGGCGAAAGCGCTGCCCGAAACGGTCGCGACGCGCGCGATGCGCGAGGTGCGGCGACTCCGGCGGATGCCGCCCGTATCGCCCGAGGCGACGGTCGCGCGCACGTTCCTCGACTGGGTGCTGGGGCTGCCGTGGCGGGAGGTGAGCGCGTCGGCCGTACCCGACCTGACGCGCGCGCGGGCCGTGCTCGATGCCGATCACGCGGGACTCGACGAGGTGAAGGAGCGCGTGCTCGACTACCTCGCGGTGCTCGCGCTCGCGGCGCGCGGCGGCGCGGACCGCACGCCAGCGGGACGTGAGGCGAGTGACGCAACGCGCAGTGCGACGACGTGCGATGAGGACACGCACGCGGCGCGCGACGCCGAAGCGCGACCGCCGGTGCTCTGCCTGGTCGGACCGCCGGGCGTGGGCAAGACCTCGCTCGCGCGGTCGGTGGCGCGAGCGCTCGGGCGGCCGTTCGCGCGCGTGTCGTTAGGCGGTGTGCGCGACGAGGCCGAGATCCGCGGGCACCGGCGCACGTACGTCGGCGCGATGCCCGGGCGCGTGCTGCAGGCGATCCGGAAGGCCGGGGTGGCCGATCCGGTTCTGCTCCTGGACGAGGTCGACAAGATGGGGAGCGACTGGCGCGGGGATCCCTCGGCGGCGCTGCTCGAGGTGCTCGACCCGGAGCAGCAGCACGCGTTCGCCGATCACTTTCTCGAGGTCGAGTACGACCTCTCGCGCGTGCTGTTCATCACGACGGCCAACGCGCTCGCGCAGATCCCGGAGCCGCTGCGGGACCGGATGGAGGTGGTGCGGATCGCCGGATACCTCGAGCCCGAGAAGCTCGCGATCGCGGAACGGCACCTCGCGCCGCGGCAGCTCCGGCGCGCGGGCCTCGACCCGGAGGCGGTGCGGTGGGAGGAGGGGGTGTTCGCGGCGATCGCACGCGGCTGGACGCGCGAGGCCGGCGTCCGCGAGTTGGAGCGGCGGATCGGGCAGGTGGCGCGGAAGCTGGCCCGGCGCGCGTTAGGCGAGGGTGACGCCGGTGATCCAGGCCGCGCACCGCGACGCCGGACGAAACGTGCACCCCTGCCGTCGGTCACCGCGGTCGCGGTCGCCGACCTCCCCGCCCTGCTCGGCCCGGCGCCCCACGACGCGGACGAGACCACGCTCGACGACAAGGTGGGCGTCGCGAACGGGCTCGCCTACACGGCCGCGGGGGGCGAGATCCTCGAGGTCGAGGTGAGCGTGGTGCCGGGGCGCGGACGCGTGCAGCTCACGGGCACGCTCGGCGACGTGATGAAGGAGAGCGCGGGCGCGGCGGTGAGCTGGGTGCGCGGGCGCGCGGCGGTGTTGGGCGTGGACCCCGACTTCTATCGGAGCCGCGACGTGCACGTGCACCTGCCCGCGGGCGCGACGCCCAAGGACGGACCGTCGGCCGGAATCACGATCGCCGCCGCGCTCGTGTCGGCGCTCACCGGCCGGCCACTGCGCGGAGACGTCGCGATGACCGGCGAGATCTCGCTTCGCGGCCGCGTGCTCGCGATCGGCGGGCTGAAGGAGAAGGCCGTCGCGGCACACCGGCAGGGGATCACCGACGTCGTCATTCCGCAGGGGAACGCGCGCGGTCTGACCGAACTGCCGGAGCACGTGCGCGAAGGGCTCGCCTGGCACCCGGTGCGCACGATGGACGAGGTGCTCGACCTCGTGCTGCGCGCCGACGCGGCGGTCACGCCGGCGGGCGGCGACGTGCCGCGGCCGCGTCGCACGCCGTCGGAACGCACGCCGTCGGACCGCGCACCATCGGACCGAGCACCGTCGGACGGTGGATCGTCGGACCGCACGCCATCGGAGCGTGCGCCGTCGGGGCACGCGCGCCCGCCGCAGCGACGGCCGAAGGCGGCCAGGGGGGCGACGTGACGGAGCCGGAGGACCAGACGGAGCAGGTCGTGCGGGAGGACGCGTCCGCTCCGCGCCCCGTCGATCCACTCGTCATCAAGCGCATCGACTACCTCGGTCCGATGGCGAGCGCGGGCGGATGGCGACCGGAGCCGCGGCTGCCCGAGGTCGCGTTCAGCGGCCGGTCGAACGTAGGCAAGTCGTCGCTCATCAACCGCCTCACGCGACGAAAGAAGCTCGCGCGCGTCAGTCACACGCCCGGACGCACGCGCGAGATCCACTTCTTCCAGGTCAACGACCAGTTCACGCTCGTCGATCTGCCGGGGTACGGCTACGCGAAGATCTCCAAGACGCGGCAGGCCGAGTGGCGACCGCTGATCGAGGGATACCTGCGCACGAGCGCACCGCTCGCGGGCGTCGTGCAGCTGCTGGACTCACGGCACGATCCGACGCCGGACGACCATCAGGTACTGGACTTCCTCGCCGACGTGGGCGTGCCCACGCTCGTCGTGCTGACGAAGACGGACAAGCTGCCGCGCGCGCAGATCGTCGGGCGCATCGCCGCGATCGCCGCGCAGGTCGGGCTCGACACCGACCAATGCCTGCCCTTCTCCGCCGAAACGGGATTCGGGCGCGACGAGCTCGCCGAAGCGGTCGTGCAGCTCATCGGTGCGCCGCCGTGGCGCGACATCGGCGGCGATGCGGCGCCAACCGGGTCCAGCGGTCAGGACGACGCCGGCGAGGCGCGCTGACGCGGGCGCACCCCGACGAGCGCGGCAGCACCTCGCACCAGCAGGCCGCCAGGGCTACGGATTGCGCTTGGGGCAGAGTGCGACGCGATCCGCATAGCTGTATGTGCAGTCGTACACGCCCCCGGGTGTCGTCGCGACCCAGGTGGTCGAATTGCTGAGCACGTGGTGCCGAACCTCGGACACCGTGACCGAGTCCTGGTAGGGCGTCGGCGTGATCGCGCGCGCCGACTCGTGTCGCAGCATGCCGGTGCTCGCACACGCGCCGAGAACCGCGGCGCAGAGGACTGTTGGTACGACGGTTCTCATGAGGACGCTCGGACGCAGTCGCCAGGGTAGAGGACTTCAGGTGCTGTCGGACAGACGTCCCGGCCTCGCGAAGTGTTGCAGCGGGTCCGACACGACGCCCCGCGACGTCCGATTCCGCGATCGCGGCGGCAACCCGGCGCCGCCGCACGACGTCGTCACGCCCGGGACGCCGCCGCTGGTTCGGACGATGCCGACGCCGGGGCTGGCGCGACGGCCGGCGGCTCGTCGCCGTCATCGTCGGTCCGACGGCCCGGACTCGCGTGAGGATCCGGCCCGCCCGCGCTGACCGCCCGTTCGTAAGCCGCGAGCACGTGCGCGCGCGTGAGGAGGCCGGACAGGCGACCCGTGGTGGGATCGACGACGGGAAGCGCGGACGCCCCGCGCACGCCGAGCTGTCGCACCGCGACGAGCAGCGAGTCGCCGGCGGCCACGGTCTCGCTCGGCCGCGCGAGATCGGCGGCGATGACGAGGTCGCCTAACGTCGAGGCGTCGCGCGCGGCGCGGGCGAGTTCACCCGGGGTGATGACGCCCGTGACGCGGCCGTCGGCGTCGACGACGGGAAGGGCGGGTTGGTCGGTGTGACCGAGCTGCTCGAGGAGTGAGGCGACCGGCGTGTCCTCGGTGACGGCGATCGGGGCGACGTCGTACACGTCGCCGACGCGAACGCCGGCGAGGGCATCCGGATCCTCGCCGTGGCCCAACGTCTCGCCGCGGCGGCGAAGCCAGCCGCTGTAGAGTGAGTCGGGGACGAGGCGGCGTGAGACGCGGTGGCAGACGACGACGGCCAGCATCAGCGGAAGGACCATCGCGTAGTCGTTGGTCATCTCGAAGACGAGCAGGATGCCGGTGATCGGGGCGTCGGTCGCGCCGGCGATCATCGCGCCCATGCCGACGAGGGCGTAGGTCTCGGGGTGAAGTCCGGCGTGCGGGAAGACGTGGGTGAGGGCGACGCCGAGGGCGCCACCGGTGGCCGCGCCGATGTAGAGCGACGGCGTGAACACGCCGCCCGAGCCGCCGAAGTTGAGCGTGACGCTGGTCGCGAGGACCTTGCCGAGGGCGAGGGCGGCGAGGGCCCACCACGTCATGCGGCCGAACATGTCGAGGTGGATGGCGAGGTGGCCGTAGCCGACCAGGGTGCCGCCAGAGAGGGCGACGAGCGCGCCGACGAGTGCGCCGCCGATCCACGGTTTGGCCGCGCGTGGCACGCGGAGCACTCGCGCGATGTCGTCGGCCGCGAAGTAGGTTCGGACGAACAGCGCCGCCATCAGCCCACAGGCGAGCCCGAGGAGCGGAAAGCCGAGGAGCGCGTCGCCGGTGCCAGCGTAGGTGTACTGGGCGGGGATCGGGAACGCGGGGTGGTTGCCGAACGCGGCGCGCGACACGACGGCCGCGATCACGCTCGCGACGACGACCGGAGCGAACGAGGTGCCCGAGAACGTTCCAACGATTGCTTCGAGGGCGAAGAAGGCGCCCGCGAGCGGGGCGTTGAACGCGGCCGAGATGGCCGCGCCGGCGCCGCAGGCGACGAGCACCGTCGTGCGTGAGGACGCGGCGCGGAAGGCGCGGCCTAACGCAGAGCCGAGTGCGGCGCCGAGGACGACCACCGGACCCTCGGATCCGGCGGAGCCGCTAGCGCCGATCGTGACGGCGGACGCGAGCGTGCGGGCGAGGGCCGGGCGGGTCGGGACGTCGGCGCCACGCCGGGCGACGGCGAGCTGCACGTCTGGAACGTTCATTCCGTCGTGGCCGCGGCCGATGGTGCGGATGATCCACCAGGCCAGCGCGAAGCCGGCGCCGGTGACGACCGGACGGTACGCGAGCAGGCCGAGCCGGGGCATGGCGCGCGCGGACCAGCGGAAGAAGGCCGCGTACGCGAGATCGATCGCGCCGTAGAAGGCCGCGACACCGACGGCGGTGAGCGTGCCGATGACGACGGCGAAGCCGACGAGGATCGAGTATTCGCTCGGGGCGCGGGCGGCGAGGAGGCGCCGGGCGCGGGCGACGAGGACCGACGGGCGATCGCTGAGGGGCAGGGTGGTCACCGCGCGGTCACGGAAGGCGGACGCGGAGCACGTCTTCGAGCGGGCCGGCGTCGCCGCCCGCGAACAGGATTTCGAGATGGCGGAGCGTTTCGCGCTCGCGTGGCCAGGCGAAGCGGTCTGCGGCGGCGGCCGGCGGCAGCCACTCCGCCCGATCGTGTTCCGCGCCGAGTGTGGCGGGGGTGGGTGCGTCGACGAAGGCGCAGAAGGCGACCGAGACCTCGAGCGTGCCCGGACCCGACAGGTAGAAGGCCTGCGTGGTGACCGTGTAGAGGCGCGCAGGGGTGAGGTTCGTCTCCTCGCGGAGTTCGCGGACCGCGGCCTGTTCGGGGCGTTCGCCGGGCTCGATGCGACCGTGGACCGTTTCCCAGGAGCCGGGCGAGCGCGTCCCGGCCGCGCGTCGGAGGACGAGGACGCGCCAGTCGGGCCACGGGGCGGCCTGCGACGGGGCGGCCTGCGACGGGGCGGGCCGGTCGGCCACGTGGGGGCAGACGGCGTAAACCTCGACCACGCCGACGCGGAGCGGGGTCACGAACGCCAGAGAAGGATCGATCACGCGAGGTGTTCAGGGCACGCTCCGGGCCGGCGGAGCGTCGGACGGGACGTCGAGCGAGCGCAGGAGTTCGCTCACGCTCGTCGTGCCCGTGCGAACGTGGCCAACCGCGCTGTCCCACATCGTCGGGGTTCCCACGCCACGGGCGGCCGCGGTCAGGGCGTCATGGGTTGCGCCGGTTCCGATGAGGCGCGCGAGGCCATCGTCAGTGAGGAGCACTTCGAGCGCGGGGACGCGACCGCGGTAGCCCGCGCCGTCGCAGGCGGGGCAGCGGTCGGCGTGGGTCGTCGCGGGCGGCGCCGCTTCCCAGACGAGTTCGCCCTCGGGAGCGCGACCGGCGAGGCGCGGGTCGCGCCAGCGCGGGGGGACGGCGCGGCGGCACGCGGCGCAGAGGCGGCGGACGAGGCGTTGCGCGACGACGCCGCGCAGCGCGGCGGCGAGCTTGAACGGTTCGACGCCGACGTCGGCGAGGCGGGTCACGGCGCTCGCCGCGTCGGTCGTGTGGAGGGTGGCGAGCACGAGGTGGCCGGTCATCGCGGCCTGCGCGGCGATCGCGGCGGTCTCGCGGTCGCGCACCTCGCCGACGAGGATGACGTCGGGGTCCTGGCGGAGGATGGCGCGCAGGGCGGCCGCGAACGAGAGCCCGGCCTTGTCGTGGATCTGGACCTGGACGACGCCGGGCAGGCGGCGCTCGACGGGGTCTTCCACCGTGATCACGTTCACCCCGCCGCGGGCGAGGATGCGCCGGAGCGCGGCGTAGAGCGTCGTCGTCTTGCCCGAGCCCGTCGGGCCGGTGACGAGGATCAATCCCTCGCGCGCGTCGAGCAGGCGGCCGAGTCGGGCAGCATCGCTCGGCAGGATGCCTAACGCGTCGAGCGAT
>DASWUT010000579.1:0-5999 GCA_036401455.1 Gemmatirosa sp.
GGGCGGGCGCGTGAAGGTGGAGAGCGCGCCGGGCGAGGGCACGGTGTTTCACCTGTTCTTCCCCCGGGCGGCGTAGACGTCGCGAGGGGACGCGCCCAGACACACATCTGCGGGCGCGCGGTACCCCGCGGTATACATTGACACAGCCTGCGCGCCCTCCGACGTGCGCGCAGCGGCTCCGTCCAGAACATCGCGGCCCCGACGCGGGCAGGGACCCGCCGGCCGCGGACACCGGGCTACGCATGACCCACCCCAACACCTTCGGCGCCCGCGCCACGCTCACCGCGGGCAGCCGGACGTACGGCTACTTCCGGCTCGACGCCCTGCGCGAGCGCTCGGGCGGCAACCTCGACCGCCTTCCCTTCTCTCTCAAGGTCCTCCTCGAGAACCTGCTGCGCGGCGAGGACAACGCCTTCGTCAAGCCGGCGGACATCGAGGCGCTCGCGCGCTGGGACGTCGCCACCCCGACCGAGAAAGAGGTCGCGTACCGGCCGGCGCGCGTGATCCTGCAGGATTTCACCGGCGTACCCTGCGTGGTCGACCTCGCCGCGATGCGCGACGCGATCACCGCGCTCGGCGGCGACCCGCAGCGCATCAACCCGCTACAGCCCGTCGATCTCGTCATCGATCACTCGGTGCAGGCCGACGAGTACGGCACCGCGCAGGCGTTCCTGGACAACGTGTCGCTCGAGTACGAGCGCAACCAGGAGCGCTACCGCTTCCTGCGCTGGGGCCAGACGGCGTTCAACAACTTCCGCGTCGTTCCGCCGGGCACGGGCATCATTCATCAGGTCAACGTCGAGTACCTGGCGCAGGTGGTGTTCGTCCGCGACGGCGAGAATAGCGAGGATGCGCTCGTCTACCCCGATTCGCTCGTCGGCACCGACTCGCACACGACGATGGTCAACGGCCTCGGCGTGTTCGGCTGGGGTGTCGGCGGGATCGAGGCCGAAGCGGCGATGCTCGGCCAGCCGCTCTCGATGCTCGTGCCCGACGTCGTCGGGTTCAAGCTGACCGGCAGGCTGCCGTTAGGCGCGACGGCGACGGACCTCGTCCTCGTCGTCACCGAGATGCTCCGCAAGAAGAAGGTCGTCGGCAAGTTCGTCGAGTTCTACGGCGCGGGGCTGTCCAACCTCTCGCTCGCCGACCGCGCGACGATCGCCAACATGGCGCCCGAGTACGGCGCGACGATGGGCTTCTTCCCCGTGGACGGCGAGACGCTCAACTATCTGCGGCTCACCGGCCGCTCGGCCGAGCAGGTCGCCCTCGTCGAGGCGTACACGAAGGCGCAGGGACTCTTCCGCACCGACGAGACGCCGGACCCGATCTACACCGACTCGCTGGAACTCGACCTCGCGACCGTGGTGCCGAGCATCGCCGGCCCGCGCCGCCCGCAGGACCGCATCCCGCTGCGCGAGGCCAAGGAGACGTACCAGCTGCACCTGAACGAGGTGCTCGCCAAGGCCGGCACCGTCAGCGCCAAGGGGGAGCTCGCCGCCGCGACCAAGGTCAGCGCCGAGCCGCAGCTCTCGCCCAACGTCGTCGCCACCGCCGTCGGCGAGACCGAGCCCGAGGGCCTCGAGGTCGAGTACCTCGGCCAGACCTTCACCCTGCGCCACGGCGCCGTCGTGCTTGCCGCGATCACGAGCTGCACCAACACGAGCAACCCGAGCGTGATGCTCGGCGCCGGGCTCCTCGCGCGGAACGCGGTGCAGAAGGGGCTCAGCACGAAGCCGTGGGTGAAGACGACGCTGTCGCCCGGTTCGCGCGTGGTCACCGACTACTACGACAAGGCCGGCCTCACCGAGGACCTCGACAAGCTCGGGTTCTACCTCGCGGGCTACGGCTGCATGACGTGCATCGGCAACTCGGGCCCGCTCCCCGAACCGATCTCGGACGCGATCGAGAAGGGCAAGCTCGTCGTCGCCGCCGTGCTCTCGGGCAACCGCAACTTCGAAGGGCGCGTGAACCCGCACACGCGCTTCAACTATCTCGCCAGCCCGATGCTCGTCGTCGCCTACGCGATCGCCGGGCGCATGGACATCGACTTCGAGCGCGAGCCGATCGGCGTCGGCAGCGACGGCCCGGTGTTCCTCCGCGACATCTGGCCCTCGGCGACCGACATCGAGCGCGTGATCCACGAAAACGTCGACGGCGAGCTGTTCTCCCGGCAGTACGCCAACGTCTTCGAGGGGAGCGAGGAGTGGCGCGCGCTGCAGGCGCCAACGGGCGCGACCTACGCGTGGGACGCCGAATCCACCTACGTCGCCAATCCGCCGTATTTCGAGGGGATGACGATGGAGCCGCCGGGTGTGAAGCCGGTTGAGGGCGCGCGCGCGCTGGCGATGTTGGGCGACTCGATCACCACGGACCACATCTCGCCGGCCGGCAACATCGCGGCCGCGAGTCCGGCCGGAAAGTGGCTCATCGCCCACGGCGTGAAGACGCGCGAGTTCAACTCGTACGGCGCACGGCGCGGCCACCACGAGGTGATGATGCGCGGCACGTTCGCCAACATCCGCCTGCGCAACGAGCTCGTCCCCGGCACCGAGGGCGGCTGGACGACGACCGAGCCGGGGGGCACGCCGGTGTCGATCTTCGACGCCTCGATGCAGTACCAGCAGCAGGGAACGCCGCTCGTCATCCTCGCCGGCAAGGAGTACGGCACCGGCTCCAGCCGCGACTGGGCGGCAAAGGGCACGGTGCTGTTAGGCGTGCGCGCCGTGGTCGCCGAGTCGTTCGAGCGCATTCACCGCTCCAACCTCGTCGGCATGGGCGTGCTGCCGTGCGAGTTCACCGGCGACGACACCCGCCAGACACTCGGCCTCACGGGCTTCGAGACGTTCACGATCGAGGGGCTCGGCGACACGCTCCGGCCGCGGCAGACGCTCACCGTCGTCGCGACAGGTGAGGGGGGCAAGGAGACGCGCTTCCAGGTGCGGGCGCGGATCGACACGCCGGAGGAGCTGCGGTACTACAAGCACGGCGGGATCCTGCCGTACGTGCTGCGGTCGCTGGTCGGGCGCACGGCGGCATAGGCAGCGGCCGGTGCGCTGGGGCGAGGGGGCGGGCGCGCAGACGGGCGCCCGCCCCCCTCAAGTCGTCCCAAGCAACGCGAGTGACCTTCCGTCCGGGGTGACGGGGTAAACGACGCCCGTTCTACAGCGGTGCATCGACGCCCGGACCGCGCTCGCCGAGCTGAAGCGTTCGGCCGCGCTGATTCCGAACCCGGCGATGCTCATCAACACGCTGCCGGTTCTGGAAGCTCAGGTTGGCTCGGAGATCGAGAACACTCCGCGACGTACGAGTCGGCCGGGATCGGCTGTTCCTCCACCTGCGCCTGCTCGACCTCCTAACGCACGACTTCACGCCCTTTCCCGCATGACGCCCTACGTCGCCCTGCTCCGCGCCGTCAACGTCGGCGGCACCGGCAAGCTTCCGATGACCGAGCTCGCCGCGATGTGTGAGGCCGCCGGTTTCGCGCACGTGCGCACGTACATCGCGTCGGGCAACGTCGTCTTCACAAGCGCGTTGAGCGAGTCGGACGTCAAGGGCGCGCTCGAAACCCGCCTCGCCGCGTACGCGGGGAAGCCGGTGGGCGTCCTCGTGCGCACGGCCGACGAGATCGATGCGGTGCTCGCCACCAATCCGTTCGCCGCGGCCGACGGCTTCGCGCCCAACCGCACGGTCGCGATCTTCCTCGACGATCCGCCGCAGGCCGACGCGCTCGCCCACGCGCGGCGCCGCACGACCGAGCGGTTGGCCCTCGGTGTCCGCGAGATCTATATCGCGTACGACGAGGGCATGGGCGCCTCGCGGCTGACGATTCCGGCCGCCGCGCGCGGCACCGCGCGCAACATGAACACCGTCGCACGACTGGCCGCGCTCGCGGGCGCGCTCCGTTAGGCCGCGTGCCTCGTGAGAAGAATGGTGGTGCCCGGTCGCGGCGCTACTTCTCCCGCCGCCCCGGCCCCGGCTCCAACGCCGTGCGCTTCAGCCGCACTTCTTCCACGGCGTGCGTCGGCCCTTTCCGCAACACGACCGACGCGCGCTCCCGCGTCCCCTCGATGTTCTCGACGAGGTTGACGAGGTTGATCTCCTCCCAGATCCGCTCGGCCGTTGCCACCGCCTCGTCGGTGCTCATCGACGCGTAGCGGTGGAAGTACGACTGCGGATCGCGGAACGCCGTGTCGCGGAGCGCGAGGAACCGGTTCACGTACCACCACCGCAGATCCGGCTCCGCGGCGTCCACGTAGATCGAGAAGTCGAAGAAGTCGCTCACGACCTGACGCGGACGGGCATCGTGGTCCTCCGGGTTGCGCGTCGGCGCCTGCAGCACGTTGATCCCCTCGACGATGAGGATGTCGGGGCGACGCACGACCACGCGCGCGTCCGGGACGACGTCGTAGACGAGGTGCGAGTACACCGGGGCGTCGCTCGCCGGCGCGCCTGACTTCACCTCGGTCAGGAAGCGCAACAGTCGCCCGACGTCGTAGCTCTCCGGGAACCCCTTGCGCCGCATGAGCCCACGCGCCTCGAGCTCGATGTTGGGGTAGAGGAATCCATCCGTCGTGACGAGTTCCACGCGCGGGTGCGCCGGCCAGCGTGCGAGCACGGCGCGCAGCACCCGCGCGACGGTGCTCTTGCCCGCCGCGACGCTTCCGGCGATCCCGATGACGAACGGCGGCACGACCGAGGGGCGGCCGAGAAACGTGTCCGTGACCTGCAGCAGCTCGCGCGCGGCGACGACGTACAGGTTGATGAGCCGGGTCAGCGGTAGCAGCACCTCGCCGACCTCGTCGACCGACATGGGTTCGTTGAGGCCGCGCAGCTGGAGCAGCTCACTCTCATCGAGCGGGAGCGGCGTGTTGGCGCGGAGCGTCGCCCACTGCGCGCGCGTAAAGCTCATGAACGGCGCCGCGGCCGGCGGGCGCGGTCGCGCGCGGCGGTCGGGCTCGCGGCGCTCGGCGACGCGCCGCTCGGGCGCACGATCGTGGCCGGCGGCGGCGCGTGGAGCGGTCGGCATGGGCGACAAAGATAGACCGGGGCGCCCGGCCTGCTGAGGAGTCCTCAGCGGCGGGCGCCCCGGTCTGCGGGCGCGCGAAGGGCGCGCCCGCGCTTACGGCTGTGGCTGGTGCTTCACGCCCGTGTTGTTGCCGATCACCGCGCCCGCTCCGGCGCCAAGCAGACCGCCGACGACGCCGCCCTTGAGGCCGCCGCCCGTCACCGCACCGAGGACCGCGCCCGCGGCGCCCCCGATGAGCGCGCCCTGCTGCGTGTGGCTCGTCCGGACCGTGGGGCGCGGCGCCGGCGCCGCGGCGACCGCCGCGCCACTGCTGTACTCGCCGCTCGACGACGATCCGCTGCTGTGCGAGACATGGTGCGTGCGCGCACGCTCGGGCCGGTCACGATAGACCGTGTCGACGCGGGCAGGCGCCGCGGCAACGGGCGCGACGGCCGCAGGCGCGACCGTCGCAGGCGCGGCCGTCGTGGGCGCGGTCGCGGCGGGCGCCGCCGGCGTCATCTCGGCGGGGGACACCACCTGCTGCGGCGCGCCGGGCTTGCCGGCGAGCGAGAGATCGTCGCGGAGCGCGGTGTCCGAATTGGACTGCCGGCTACCACAGGCGGCGGCGAGCGTGAGCACGGTCAGCGCACAGGCCGCGCGCAGGCGCGTCGCGGAACGAGAAGTCGAGGGATGCATCATTGAAGCGGTCTCCAGAGCGTCGGGGTCGGTTGCTAGGTCGCGTAGTGGCATAGCGCGGGCCACGCGGCGCGATCCTGCGTCCGCCGGGCATGATCGCATAGGCCAACCGACTCGTCGGCGCCACCCCGTCCGCAGCTGCGGCCACTGCCCTGCCCTCCCACGGTGACGGCCGGCCTGCTGATGGGACATCGTTCGGAAACAACGGAATCGGCGCGTGCGCGCCACATGTGCACCGTTTTTGCCATGTGGCGCAGCGAAATCGGTCAATAGGCCTCGAACCAACGTTTCTCTTCCG
>DASWUT010000580.1:0-2133 GCA_036401455.1 Gemmatirosa sp.
GATCGGCGCCTTCTCGCGCTGGGCCGTCGACCAGGACGCCGAGACGCTCGAGCGCGACTACGATCTCGACGCGCGCGCCGCGCGCAACCTGCTCGCCTACCTGCGCGAGCAGCAGGCCGCGACGCGCGTCCTGCCGAGCGAGCGCACGCTCGTCGTGGAGCGCTTTCGCGATGAGATCGGCGACTGGCGCATCTGCGTCCTGTCCCCCTACGGGGGCCGCATCCACGCCGCCTGGGGACTCGCGCTCTCCGCGCGCATCCACGAGCGCTTTGGCCTCGAGGCCGACGCGATCTGGTCCGACGACGGGATCGTGCTGCACCTGCCCGACCTCGACGCCGATGAGTCCGAGGCCTTGCCGTCGGCGGTCGAGCTGCTGTTGCTCGAGCCCGACGAGGTCGAGCAGGCCGTCACCGCCGAGCTCGGCGGCTCGGCTCTGTTCGGCGCCCGCTTTCGCGAGAACGCCTCGCGTGCCCTGCTGATCCCGCGCGCCTACCCCGGGAAACGCACGCCGCTGTGGCAGCAGCGACTGAAGGCCCAGAACCTGCTCGAGGTCGCCCGTCGCTACGCCGACTTTCCGATCGTGCTCGAGACCTATCGCGAGTGCCTGCAGGACGTGCTCGACCTTCCGGGCCTCGAAGCTCTCCTGCGCGGCCTGCACACACGCGAGATCTCGCTCGTCGAGGTCGAGACCCAGACCGCCTCGCCGTTTGCGTCCTCGCTGCTGTTCGACTACGTCGCCACCTACATGTACGAGGGGGACACGCCGAGCGCCGAGCGCCGTGCCGCTGCGCTCTCGCTCGATCGCGATCTTCTGCGCGAGCTGCTCGGCCAGGAGGAGCTGCGCGAGCTGATCGATCCCGCCGCGCTCGCGCGCGTCGAAGACGACCTCCAGCATCGCTCGGAGATGACACGGGCCACCGGCCGTGACGGTCTGCACGACGTGCTGCGCCACGTCGGCGACCTCAACACCAGCGAGGTCGCCGAGCGGGTGTTCGATCCCGTAGAGGCCGAGAGCATGCTGAGCGAGCTCGAGCGCGAACGGCGCGCCATCCGCCTGCGCATCGGCGGCGAACAGCGTTGGGTGGCAGCCGATGAGGCCGGCCTCTACCGCGACGCGTTCGGGGCGGTCCCGCCCGGTGGTCTGCCCGAGGTCTTCCTCGCCGACGTGCCCGACGCCCTCAGCGAGCTCGTCGCGCGCTACGCCCGCACCCACGGCCCGTTCACCGCCGAGGATCTGCATGCTCGTTACGGCGTCGACGCCGGCGCCGTGCTGCGCGAGCTCGAGCGCGCCGGTGACCTCGTCCGCGGCGAGCTGCGACCAGGCGGCAGTGAGCGCGACTGGTGCGACGTCGAGGTGCTTCGCCGGTTGCGGCGTGCGTCGCTGGCCGCGCTGCGCAAGGAGATCGAGCCGGCCGATCAGCGGCGCCTCGCCGCCTTCCTGCCCTCGTGGCAGGGCGTCGATCGCCATTCCGGCGCGGGAGCGGGCGTGGATCGCCTGCGCGAAGTGATCGTGGCGCTCCAGGGCCTCGCGCTGCCCGCGGAGATCTGGGAGCGCGACGTCCTGCCACGGCGCACCGGCGCCTACTCCCCCTCCTGGATGGACAGCCTGTGCGCCAGCGGCGAGCTCGTCTGGGTCGGCGCCGGGCCACTCGGGCGCTCAGGTCGGGTCGCGCTCTACCTGCGCGAGGATGCCGCCGCGATCGGAGCACCGCCAGTCCTCGGGCGGGCGAGCACCGAGTCGCCCCACAAGCCCGAGCACGAGCTGCTGCGCGCGCGACTGGCGGCCGGGCCGTCGTTCTTCACCGACCTACTGGCGGAGCTCGACGCGCCCGCCGAGGCGCTGCGCGAGGCCCTGTGGGATCTCGTGTGGGCCGGGGAGGTGACCAACGACGCGTGGGCGCCCCTGCGCGCACCGCGTCTGGCGCTCGCGCGTGCCGAGCTCCCCCCGGAAGCCCCCAGTGGATTCCGTGGACGTCGTGGAACGCACGCCGTCAGAGGTCGCTCGCGCTTCAGCGGCCGCCGGCGCACCGGCGCACAGTCGCAGGTACAGGGTCGCTGGTCGCTGACCGAGCCCGTCTTCCGCGGCGGCGAGGAGGGGCCTGCCGGCGCCCTCGAGCGCCGGCGCGCGCTCGC
>DASWUT010000581.1:0-4507 GCA_036401455.1 Gemmatirosa sp.
GGCAATGCCCTGCGCCACGGGCCGCGGTGCCGCGTCAGCCGCGCACCGCGTGCGTGCCCACGGTCGGCCGCGGACGTACCTTTATCCGCTTCCCCGCCCCGCCATGCCGCTTCTCGACCGTCTCCTAGGCCTCCGGGCCGAGATCCGCGCCGCCGCAGCGGCGAGTGGCGCGCGCGACGTGCGCGTCTTCGGCTCCGTGGCCCGCGGCGAAGAGCGGCCGGAGAGCGACGTCGATGTCCTCGTCGACCTCGACCCGGGCCGTACGCTCTTTGACTTGGCTGCCCTTGAGGAGCGCCTCGAACGATTGCTCGGGCGCCCCGTGCAGGTCGCGACCGCGCGCGAGCTGCGCGACCCGGTACGCCGCGCGGCCGAGCGCGACGCCGTCCGGGTCACGTGAGCGGGGGGTGAGCGCGGGCGACGATCCGGGCCCGGCACCGCTCTCGCCGACGCTGCGCGCAGTTGAGCGGCTCGAGCACATGCGGACGGCCGTCGACACGATTGCCGGGTACGTGGCCCGCGGACGCGCGGCGTTCGATGCCGACCCGGCCATCGCGGATGCGGTGCTGTACCAGCTAGTGGTGCTCGGCGAGGCCGCCAAGGCCGCTCTGCAGGCGGATCCGTCGCTCGCGACGCGGTTCCCCGCGGTGCCCTGGTCGTCGATGGCGCGCGTGCGCGACCGCGCGGCGCACCACTACTACACGCTGGACCGCGACGTCGTGTGGGAGACGTCACGAACGGCTGTGCCCATTGCCGCGGTGGCCGTCGAAGCCGCCCTGCAGGCTCTCGCGCGACCGGATCACTGAGATGCCCCGCCGGTCGAACGGCCCGACGCGGACCGGAGAACCCGAAGGAACGCAGGAACTCCTAATACTACGTCTGGCTTCCGGGTAGTGTGAAGCAACTCTTGTCTTGACGTAGCAATTTCGGCGCGCAATCGTAGCGCGGCTGAAAGAGGCAGCCTGCGAGCGGCTTGTGCCATACACCCTCGTAATCCCACGCCCCGACCGCGATGTCGGATCCCGCCGGTCCCGCCGTCGATCCCACAGATCCCGGCGAACAGCTGCTCATCGCCCTACGCCGTTTGGTGCGTAACGAGCGAGCAGCACCCGCAGTGACGGCCGCGTCTCCGCCTCCACGGTTCCGGACAGTCCTCACGTTGGTTCTCCTGGGTGTCGACGCGAGCGCGCTGTTGGTCCTGCTGAACGACGTCACGGCCCATCCAGTCGTGCAACTCGCGATCAAGTCGGTCCCGGCCGTCGCGGGATTGAGTTTGGTCGCCTACCTCGACGCCATGCGCGGCGCCGTGCTGCACGCTGCCGCGAAGCGGGAGACGCTCACGGCCGCCGCGGTCTTGCTGATCGTGCTCCTCTATCCGCAGATCGCCACCATCGCCCTCCCCGCGAAGGTGCCGCTCGGCACAAGCATCATCGTAGACTCCGCGCTCACCCCGTACCGTCCCGAGCCCACGCCGGACGCAGTCACGACGATCCCGCTCCGCGGGTTCCGCGAGCACGTGCTCATCGTCGCGCGGGACGACGCGGTTCGCGGGACCCTCCCCGATACTCTGCGCATCGACCGATGGCAGATCGTCGCGGCCCTCTGGCCCTGGGATCGTCCCGAGCCTATCTCAACGCTCGCCGCCGTGGGTGGCACGCGCGGGCGCGACGCCGCACTCCTGCTCGTGCGCGGGAGGTTCCCCCGGTCGTACGCGAACCAGGCTGCCCGGACCGCGTATATCGAACCGATCGGCGACGGCGAGTTCTCCTTGTCGAAGCGCCTCGATTTTGGGTTCGACGACTACCACATCGACCTGCCACCCAACGTCCGGTACACGCTGAGTTATCTAACACGCGATGGGTGCCGCAGCGCATCGGTGACGGTCACCACGACAGCCGGCGCGGCCACCGTCGCGGACCTGCCGACGAGCTGCGCCACGGTGGCGAACCCGGTGCCGCCTGGCTCTGCGGCGCTAACTGGCGGGCGTCAGTGACAAGATCCGGCCCGGTCGGCGTGGCTCTGGGTATCGTCGCTCTTAGCGCGTGTGCGACCGTCGCCGTCGCGGCCTACGCGGACTTCGCGCTCGCAGCTGCCCCGACCACCATGCCGCCAGCCCCGTGCGACCGCCCCGCCGTCGCGCGCCGCCGCTCGGGACGACCTCGATACACCCTCGGCTACGTCATCGTGGTGGACGTCCAGCAGCCACCGGGCGACGACCAACCCGATTCGACGGCCGCGTTCCTAATTCGCGAGCTGTGCACGCGCATCGACACCGCGCGCGTGTACCTCACCCACGTCACGGCAAACGATACGGCGAACGTCTGCACCCGGCTCGCGGACGTGGCGACCTGCGAAATCGTCATCTTCGAGCAACTCGTCGACGATGGGCCGGCACACCGCGACGCGCCCGTCGTTCTGGTGCGCGCGGACGCGTACGGTCAACGTGTCGGAGGACCGGAGTTGCACACGCACCGAATCACGCTGCCAAACTCGGCGGGACGTGCCAACCCATGCGAGTACTCGACGTACGGATTCATGTGGACCGGATGCCGGCAGCGCCGGTCGGCTATCATCGCCATCTCCCTCAAGGAACACTCGGAGCGCCATCTTGAACAGACGCCGCCGTAGCCGGCGCTGCGCGGCCGCGCTGCTGCTCGTCGTTGCAAGCGCTATCGGGCCGCTTGCCGCGGCTCAGCCTGCGCCCGCATCCACATTGGTGCCCGGAGGGCGCACCGACGTGTTCGTCGGGGCAATGCAGGCGGGCGGCACGACCCCGCTCGGAGCCGATGTCGCGCAGCTCGCATCGCAGGTGCTGCGCTTCGGCTTACTCAGCGTGGCAGAGGTGCGCGTACGCCGCGAGAACGCACCGCCATGCGCCACTGGGGACACCACCTCCTCCCGTTACAAGGCGTCTCCCGCCGGCCGCCCCGCGCGCGACTTTTTCACACTACGCAACACGGTCGAGCCGACGTCCGGTGATAGCGTGTTTGCGCTCGCGGTCGGTGTCACCGCGTGTGGACTCGCGGGCGAGGTCCCGGTCGCGCGCTGGACGCGCACGCTCCAGCCGCAGTCGGCAGTTGCGACGCTCCAGGCATTTTCCGAAACGGTTGGGGAGGCGATTCGGGCGGCGCTGCTCACGCGCGTGCACGTCGTGGCGCCCGCGAGCGCGGACGAACTCGTGCACCGCGTGCGCGACGGCCTCACGGAAACACAGCTCTTCGTTCCCGCCGACAGCGGCGCGTCCGACATCACTGTGCGGCTGTCGGCGGCGCGAAGCGGTGGGTGGAGCGCCGTCTTCGCGTCCACCGCGACCAATGCCCGGCTCGACTCGATCTTGGTACCGGGCGAGCGTTCCGCGAGCCTGACCGGCGCGGCGGTCGGGGCGCGCGTGGCGCGGCACCTTGTCTCGCTGGCCTCTGCGCCGCACAGCGGCACGCCCGCGAATGAGGTCGCGGGCGAACGCCCAGACCTCAACCCTATCGGACCGCGGCGCTGGTGGATCGGCGGCGGTGGCCGGCCCGGCGGCGCACTCCTGAGTCGAGACACCGTCGTGCAGCGCGCACGCCGCGCGTTATGCCTCGGCACATCACCGACCGCATGCGAGCCGTCGCCGACGGAAGCCGTTGCGCTCCTTAGCACGCTCGCGACGCTACAGCAAGACGCCGAAGTGCTGGCGCTACTCGGCCACGCCGCATTCGCCCGTGGCGATCTCGGCGCCGCGGCCGAGTCGCTGCAACGCGCGCTCGCGCTGCTCGGCGGCGCGCAGACGACGTTTACTCCAGGGCCGGACGCGTCGCCGGCGACGCTTCATTCCCAGCTTGCTGCCGTGTACCGCGCAGCGGGTAACCTCAACGACGCGTTGCGCCAGTACGAGGCTGTGCTGACGCTCGCACCGGACGACACAACAGCCCAACGCGGACGCCTTGAGAGTTTGCGGCTCGCCGGGCGCGGCCTCGATGTCGTGCGACTTGCGGCGAGCATGCCGTCCGACGCGGCATTCGGGCCGACCCATGTCGCAGAACGCGAAGCGGCACGCGCGCTCGAGTCGTTACCTAGCGACGTCATCGCCGATAGCCTCGGGTCGATCACGGCGTTGTGTCGGCGCGACCGCGATCTGGCTGCAGCATGTGCGGCGGCCTTCGCGCGGAGCGGCCTCGCACTCAACCGGACTGGCGCCGCGGCCACCCGCGTCCAGCCCGCCCTCCTCGCCGCGGTAGAGTTCGGGATCTCTGCCCCGAACGCCGCCGACGTCTACGGTCTCCTCGCCGCCATCGCGCTCGGCCACGTCACCTTCCCGCGTGGCACTGATGGCATGCTGGACGTTACGGCCGACGGCACACACAATCGAATGGTGCGCGACACGATCGCGCGCTACCTCGCTCGTGCCGAATCAGCGCTCTCCGGCACCGGATCGGCGCAGACGCGCGAGTGGCTGCTTCGACTGCGCGCGTTATCAGCCGGAGAGCAGGGGCGGTACGTGCCCGCGTTCCGATTCGCTGAAGCCGCGTAT
>DASWUT010000582.1:0-3841 GCA_036401455.1 Gemmatirosa sp.
GGCACGAACCGGTCGAACGCGGGGACGACGACCGTGACGTCCGGCGGCGCGGTCGCCGTGCCGAGCGGTGGCCGCCTCGTGCGTGTCGCGCTCGCCGTCGGCGTGCACGCGCCCGCGGTGAGCGCGACGGGGCCGTGGGTACTCGCCGATGCGGCCGGCGGCGTGCTCGTGCACGCGACCGCCGGAAGCGAATGGACGGTCGAGGAGCACGGTAGCCGCGTGCGCGCTCGCGGGGCATTCGGAGGCGAGACGCCGTGGATCGACGGCCCCCTCGTCGCGCGGCCCGAGTCGCCTGACGACGGCTTCGTCCGCTACGCCGGACACCGGTACCGCGGCGCGCTGTGGCTGCAGCCGGCGAGCGGCGGCGTGACGGTCGTCAACCGCGTCGCGGGCGAGGAGTACCTGCGCGGTGTGCTGCCGCTCGAGCTGCCAACCGAACGTGCGGGCGACCACGCCGCGCTCGAGGCGCAGGCGGTCACGGCGCGCAGCTACCTCTACAGTCGCATCGCCGAGTTCCTGCCACGGACCGCTGCGGTCGCGCGTGCGGCGTTGCCGTACGACGTGCGCGCGACCACCGAGGACCAGCTCTACGGTGGTGTGAACGTCGAGCAGCCCAACGCCGACCGTGCGCTGCTCGCGACGACGGGCCTCGTCCTGCGCTACGACGGCGCGGTCGTGTCGGCGCCTTACTACTCGGCGTGTGGCGGAAGCACCGCGGATCCGTCGGAGGTCTGGGGGGCCGAGCGAGCGCCGTACCTGCGACGCGTGGTCGACTCGGTCCCCGGCGAGGACCGCGCGTATTGCGACATCGCGCCGCGCGCGCACTGGGAGCGTTCGTGGGACGCGGATGCCCTCGACGAGGTGCTCGCGCGGTACCTGCGCCGCTACGCCGTGGCGGCGGACGGGCGGGGCGGTACAGCGTCCGGCGGTGCGTTAGGCGCGGTGCGCGAGTGGCGGGCCGGTGAGCGCACGCCGTCCGGGCGTACCGCCTCGGTCACCGTGACCACGGACGCGGGACGGTTCGTGCTGCGCGGCAACGCGATCCGGTTCGCGATGCGTAGCCCGCTCGGTCGCGAGTCGGGCATGGGCACCGACATCCTGCCAAGCACGTACTTTTCGGCCGTGTCGACCGCTGGCGACGATGGGCGGGTGTTGCGCCTCGTGCTCCACGGTCGCGGAAACGGTCACGGCGTCGGCATGTGTCAGTGGGGCGCGATCGGGCGCGCGCGCGCCGGGCAGGACTTCCGCCACATCCTCCAGACTTACTACCCTGGAACGACCGTTGAACCGGTGGAATGAGGTCGGCGTCTGCGCCGCGCTCTGCGCGGCGCTCGGCGCGCGCGGCGCCGGTGCCCAACGACCGGCGGCGCGCGACACCACGCGCGCGGACACCGCCCGACGGACGCCGCGGGATTCGGTCGCGCGGAACGACGCGTTGCATCGTGCCATACCCGACTCCGCTGCGCGTGACAGCCTCGTCGCGCGTCAGCTCGCCGCCGTCGCGCGCCGGCCCGAACGCTCGATCTTTCACCAGCTCAACCTCGACCGGCTGCGGCTGCGGGAAATCGGACTCGCTGGCGGCGCCGTGTTCCCCGACCAGGTGCGCAGCACGGCGCTCTACGCGCTGCACGCCGACTACGGCGAGATCGTGCCCGATTTTCGCGTCGTGTTCGGCGCGTCCTACTGGACGTCGCAGTACACCGACGACGCGGTCGCGGGCTTCTCGCAGGCGCTCGGCCGCGCGGTCGGCGGTGCGCCCGTTGATTCGGTGCACGTCGGCACCGTACACAGCGCGGACGTCGCGCTCACGGCCGAGACGCGTTGGCGCCCTCACGTGTTCGGGCGCGGCGGCCCGGGCACGGTGCTTCGCCCGTGGCTCGCGCTCGGTCTCGGCGCGCACTTCATCAACGTGCAGAATCCGACGCTCGACGGCACGTTCGTCGCGCGCGCGCTGGACGGCGTCGCGCTCGGCCCGACGACCGCGCTCGGGCTCGACGTCGCACCGCTGCGCGTGCTCCGCCTCACCGGCGAGGCACGGTACGACCTGTTCAACGGCGCGCGGTACGGCTCGGTACGCGTCGGCGCGAGCTACGTCTTCGAACCGCAGTTGGCGCGGTGACCCGCGGTCGCGTACTCGCCGCGTGCGCGCGGGTCCTCGTGCTCGCGATGCTCATCCTGGATGCGTCGCGCGCGGTGCTGGCGCAGGGGCTGACCCCGGTGCCGGGCGCGACGCCGGGCGACAGCCTCACGATCTCGGTGATGACGATCGGGGCCGGCGACGAGGTGTGGGAGCGGTTCGGGCACAACGCGCTCGTCGTGCGCGACGGCCGGACGGGCGAGGCCGTGGCGTACAACTGGGGGATGTTCGACTTCAACCAGCCGAACTTCCTCGGCCGCTTTCTCGTCGGCAACACCCGGTACTGGATGCAGGGCTTCGACGCCGGCGCGCTCGCCGAACACTACGCCCGGGTCGAGAACCGAAGCGTCGAAATGCAGGATCTCGCGCTCACTCCCGCGCAGCGCGCGGCGGTGCGCGACTTCGTCGAGTGGAATGCGCGCGAGGAGAATCGGTATTATCGGTACGACTATTATCGCGACAACTGCTCGACGCGCGTGCGCGATGTGCTCGATCGCGTGTTGGGCGGTGGACTGCGCGACGCGCTCGCCGGCGTGCCGACCGGGACGACCTACCGCTCGCACACGCGGCGTCTCACCGACGGCGATCCGGCCACGTATACCGGCATCGAGCTCGCGCTCGGCCGGCCCGCGGACGTGCCGCTCGACGCGTGGGAGGAGAGCTTTCTGCCGGTGCGGATGATGATGCACCTGCGCGGCGTGCGCGTGCGCGGGGCGGACGGCCGCGCGGTGCCGTTGGTCGCGTCGGAGCGCACCGTCTACGCGGCGGATCGGCCGCCCGAGCCCGCCGGGCCGCCGTCACACGTGGTCGCCTACGGCGCCGCGGGCGCGGTGCTCGCACTGCTCTTCGCCGTGGGCGCGTGGCTCGCCACGCAGGCGGGCGGGATCGGGCGCGTCGTGCTCGGCGTCTCGGCGGGCGCGTGGACGCTGGTGCTCGGGTTCTTCGGAACGGCGCTGCTGCTCGCCGGTACGGTGACCAAGCACGCGGCGTACATGGGGCGCAACTGGAACCTGCTCGCGGCGAACACGCTCGCGTGGGTCGTCTTCGTGCTCGTCGTCGCGGCGATGACGGCGCGACGACCCGCGCGCGCGGCACGGTGGCGCGCGCGCGCAGCCGGTGCGGCGTGGGCGCTCGCCGCGATGACGGTGCTCGGCGCGATCGTCGTGCTGCTCCCCGGCGTTGGGCAGCGGAGCGGCGAGCTGTTCGCGATGTTCGTTCCCGCCAACGTCGCGCTCGCGGCGGCGTTCGCGTGGGTCGCTCGCGCGTCCGCGGCTGCGTCCGCGATCTCCGGAACCGACGCATGACCGCGCGGGTCGCGTGAGCGCGTACGCGGTCGGGATCGACGTCGGCGGCACGTTCACCGACCTGGCCGCGATCGCGCCCGACGGACGCGTGTCGACCGCGAAGGTGCTCACGCGTCCAGCCGACCAGAGTGAGGGCGTGCTCGACGCGCTCCGCGCCTCGGGGCTCGCGCCGGAGCGCGTCGGCCGCGTGGTGCACGGCACGACGGTCGTGACGAACCTCCTGCTCGAGCGGACAGGCGCGCGCGTCGTGCTCTGCGCGACCGAGGGACACACCGACGTGCTCCGACTTCGGCGGCAGGACCGCGCCCAGCTGTACGACCTCGCGGCCCACCACCCGCCGCCGCTCGTCCAGCCGACCGACGCGATCGCGGTCGCGGAGCGCATGGGCCCCGACGGCGTC
>DASWUT010000583.1:0-2121 GCA_036401455.1 Gemmatirosa sp.
GCGACGATCCGGTCGAGCGCGCCCGCGCGCACGACCGTGCGCGCGAACTGCGCTGCGGTGTCGCGCACCACCCATGTGAGGATCGTGTCCGCGATCCGTGTCAGGACGATTGCGGTCTCCCGTTTCGGACCGGCCGGCCGCACCGCGGCGTGCGCCGGATAGGGGGGCCGTCCAATGTCCGACGCCACGAGCAGCGCGCGCACGTGCTCGACGTCGCCGAGTGCGGCATCCCGCTCGCCGCGTCCAAGCCGGAGGAGCACGAGGCGGTCGAGCGCCGGCCGGGCCGCGTTCAGGAGAACCGACCGCGCCCGCGTCTCGCGCAGGTGCTCGGCCCGTGTCGTGGTCAGTCGGATCGCGGTGGTGAGGTCGGCCAAGGCCGCGTCCGCGTCCCCGGCGGCGGCCCGTGCCTCGGCCCGCGCGGCGAGCGCGGCGACGACGCGCACGACCACGTTGCGCCTCGCGAAGAACGTCGCGGCCGAGTCGGCATCGGCCGCCGCCTCCCGCGGGTCCGTGGCGAGTTCGACGCGGGCCCGCGAGAGCTGAAAGTCGGCGACGATCCAGTCACGATCGCTCCCCGCCGGTGCCGTCGTGATGATCGCGCGGGCGCGCCGGATGTCTGCCTCCGCGGCCGCGCGATCTGCCGTCGCCACGAGGCGACTGCGCGCGAGCAGCGCCTCGGCGAGATCGAGCGGCCGACCGGTCCGCTCGGCCGCGCTCACCCCTTCGTCCTGCACGCGCAGCGCGGCACGCGGCATCCCGTCGAGTTCCGCCTCCTGAGCGAGCACGTACAGCACGTTGTGCCGCCAGACCGACCCGCGCCACGCCCGCAACGTGCCGAGCGCACGCCATGCGGTCGCATAGCCGTCCGACCCCGCACCCCGTGCCATCTCCGCATCAGCGCGCAGAAACTGCACGGCCCCGAGCCGCTCCGTCTCCCCGGCGCGGTCGAGCGTTCGCTCCGCGGCCGCGATCACGCGCGCCGCCTCGTCATCCCTGCCCGCGCGCAGCGTCGCCGTCCCGAGACTCGCGAGCGCCCGCCAAGCGAGCGCCGGGTACCGGCCTGTGTCCACCGCTGCGACCACGCCGCGCAGCAGTCGCGCGCCGCGCGCCGCATGGCCCTCGTGGACGTACACCGCCCCGAGCAGCGCACGCGCCCACCAGCGGAGCATCGCCGGCGCGGCCGGCTCGGCGAGCGCCCGCTCCAGCGCCGCGCCGGCACGTTCGTACTCGCCAGCCTGCTGATAGTCGCTCCCTGACACGAACTCGCGGTGGGCGCGCGCGAGGCTGGCCGCGGCGGCCCCGCGCGCGTGGGACGCGGCGTTCGCCTCATCGAGGAGCGACGCGTCGCCGCCGTCATCGACCAGCACCCGGCCGATACCGGTCGCGAGTCGCGCCGCGCGGTCGGCCGCCGCCACATCCCCGCGGAGCACGGCGTCCGACCAGCGCGCGAGCACCGCCGACGTGCCGAACTCGCGCGCGCGCCCGTGATCCCGTCGCACGAACGCCCGGAGCCCCGCGCGATCGCTGTCGTCGACCGCTGGTGGTCGATCGGCGCTCGTCGCCGGTCCGCGCGCCACGTTCCGCAGCCGGTCGGCCCACGCGCTCGTCGAGTCGCGGGCGAGGTATGCCCGCGCGCTCGTGGCTGCCTCGCCCGTCAGCCCCGCGCGGTCGAGGACGAGCGTGAGATCGTAGCGCGCCTGCAAGTCGTTGGCGTCGCGTGCGACCGCCCGCGCGGCCGCGTCGAGCGCACCGGCCAGCGCCCGCCCATCGAGCGTTCGCTCGGCGTACACCAGCCGCGCGGCGGCGAGGTCTGCGAGCACCGGGGCTAACCCGTCCGAGGTGCGGGCCGCCGTTTCGAGGAGCGCGATCACGCGGCCGAACCGCGCGACCGAACTGTCGCCCCATCGGAGGTCGACGAGCGCCGCGGCGTGAACGCCGTCCGGGTCGCCGCTCCGCGCGGCCGCGGCCGCGCGCGCGGCGACGTCCAGCGGGTCCGGGGCATCAGAGCCCCGATCGGCCCGCAGGTGCCGCGGGTGCCGCGGCGGATCCGGCGGGTCGACCGAGAGCCGGATGCCGTCCGCGGCGACGGCGTTGGTACTCGCGAGCCGGCGGAGGTCGGCG
>DASWUT010000584.1:0-2030 GCA_036401455.1 Gemmatirosa sp.
AGGCCGGCGAGTGTGAGGCGCGCGAGCACGAGCCCCGCCGCCCCGCCGGCCGCCGCGAGCAGGCCCGACTCGGCGAGCAGCAGCCGAACGACGCGCCCGCGCGTCGCGCCTAACGACACGCGAAGCGCGACCTCGCCAGCGCGCGCCGCGCCGCGCGCGAGCAGCAGGTTGGCGACGTTGGCGCAGGCGATCAGCAGGACGACGCCGGCCGTCGCGAGCAGCAGCAGCATCGGCGCGCGCGCCTGGGCGTGGAGCCGCGTCTGCCCCTGCGCGCCGGGCTCCACGGTAAGGGCGCGGGCGAGAAAGTGCGCGCGCGTTGCCGGGCGCGTTCCGCCCTGGAGTGGCAGCTCGACGTCGCGGAGTACGGCGCGGTACACGCTGGTGAGCCCGCGCCGCGCGTCGTCCGCGGTCGCGCCGGGCGCGAGGCGGGCGAAGGCGTACGCCCAGTAGCTGCGGCGGTCGCGGAGATCCTGCTCCGACCCGCCGGTCAGCAGTGGGCGGAGCGTGATCGGGACGAAGACCGCGGCGCGGTCGTTGAGCGTGGTGCCCGCGAAGCCGCGCGGCGCGACGCCGACGACCGTCGCGGGGTGGCCGTTGACGACGACCAGGCCGCCAACGGCCGCCGGGTCGGCGTCGAACTGGTTCTCCCAGGTCGCGTAGCCGAGCACCGCGACGGCGGGCGCACCCGGCCGCTCGTCGTCCGGGCCTAACAGTCGGCCTCGGGCAGGCGTTAGGCCGAGCACCGGGAAGTAGGTGCCCGAGACGAAGGTGCCGCGGACGGCGGCGGTGCGCCCGCGCGCGTGAAGGTCAGCGTCGAACCCGCGGTGGGCGGCGACGCCGGTCACGCGCGTGCGCGCCGCGGGGGCGTCGGCGAGGTCGCGGATCATCGGGTAGCTGAACACCGCGTCGCAGTCACCCGCGTTTCCGCAGCTGGTCGAGCCGCCCGCCGCGCCGTCCGTCGGCGCGCCCAGGTTGACGAGCTGCTCCGGATACGGGACCGGCAGCGGGCGGAGGAGGACCTGCCGGACGATCGACAGAACGGCCGAGTTGGCGCCGAAGCCGAGGGCGAGCGAGAGCACCGCGACCGCGGTGAGCGCTGGCGTGCGGAGCAACGAACGGACAGCGTGGCGGAGGGTCGACACAGGCGGGGCCGGCGAGGGACGCGCGGACGGCGGTCGTGGACCCTGGCGCTCAGGGGAAGGCGCGTGCCCCGCGGCCGGGATGCCTAACCTGCGGTGCGCGTGTCACTTGCACCCACGCGGCGCGGGGTCCGGCGGGGCGGCCGTGTGCGGTCCTGGGACGTGGGTGTCCGCGGGCGGACACGTGCGCGGGCCAGGTTGGCCGCGCCCCAGCCACGCCCAGAGCCGCTTCACGCCAAGCTGGTCGAGCACGACGTGGTTCGAGACGAGGACGAGGTCGCGGGCTTCGACGCGGGCGAGGAGCTTGGAAAAATCGGTCCTGGCAGCGTGGATCGTAACGCGAGTCATGGCGCGAAGCCGCACATTCGCATCCGCCCGACTACTCCGCCCGCAGCGCCTGCATCGGGTCGACCCGCGCCGCGCGACGGGCCGGCAGCCACGCGGCGAGGAGTGCCGCGCCGATGAGTACCGCGGCCGTGACGGCGAGCGACACCGGGTCGAGCGGGCCGACGCCGTAGAGCCGTGCGCGGAGCAGCCGTCCGACGGCCACGGCGCCGAGCGCGCCGGCCGCGCCGCCCGCGGCGACCGTCCGCAGCCCCTGCCCGAGCACGAGCGCCACGACGTCGCGCCCGCGCGCGCCGATCGCCATGCGGATGCCGAACTCGCCCGCGCGCTGGGCGACCGCGTACGCGACGACCGCGTAAAGCCCGACCGCAGCCAGCGCGAGCGCGAGCACGCCGAACAGGGTGAACGCGGCCGCACTCACGCGGTACGGCGCGAACCCCGCGGCAAGCAGCGAGTTGGTCGCGAGCGGGCCGACGCTCACCAACGAAACGCTCGGGTCGGCCTCGCGCACGGCGGCGCGCACCGCCGGGACCAACGCCGTGGCCC
>DASWUT010000585.1:0-3606 GCA_036401455.1 Gemmatirosa sp.
GCAGTCGCCGTCGTCGACCTCGGCGTGCCACGCAATGTCCACGCGGACGTGCGCGCGCTGCCGCACGTGACCGTGTGGGACGTCGAGACGCTCGCCCCGGTCCACGCCGGCGACGCGGGCGACACCGCAGCCGCCGACGCGGAGGCCGACCGGTGGGCGCGCAGGTTCACGCGCTGGCTCCGCGCCCGCGACGTCGTACCGACGATCGCCCGCCTGCGCGCGACCGCCGACGCGATGCGCGAACAGGAGGTCGCGCGGGCGCTCGCGCGCCTCGACGGCCTCGACGCGCGCGAGCAGGAGATCGTCCGTGCGCTCGCGGGGCGCCTCGTCAACAAGCTGCTCCACGCGCCGCTCGCCGCCCTCTCCGCCGAACCCCGCGCGCACGAGGCGGCCGCCCGCCGCCTCTTCGGACTCGATCACGAGCAGGCGATCCCGCTTTACGACGATACGGTCGCGCACGACCCGGAGACGGCGTTCGGCGCGGCGGATACGTTTGATGAGTCCGCCCCCGCCGCCGCGGCTCGCTCGCGGCACCCTCGGATCGCGCGCCGCGCCGCGGCGTCGTGAACGCCTCCTGACCGTCCCCGCCGGCTCGATGACCACCCGGGTGTCCCCGATCCTGACCGCGCCACCCGCCCAGCCGATCGCCGCGCCGGGACCGTTCCTACGCGCCGCACACGGACTCCCCGTCGAGCGTACGCCGGTGTGGTTTATGCGCCAGGCCGGCCGCACGCTCCCCGAATACCGCAAGGTTCGCGAGCGCTACACGCTGCTCGAGATCTGCGAGATCGCCGACGTCTGCGCCGAGGTCACCCTCCAGCCGATGCGTCGCTTGCCACTCGACGCGGCGGTGATGTTCGGCGACATCATGCTCCCGCTCGTCGGCATCGGCGTCGACCTCGACATCATCGAGAAGGTCGGCCCCGTGATCGCGCACCCGGTGCGCACGATGGCCGACGTGCGCGCGTTGCGTCCGCTCGATGCCGAGGCGGACTTGCCGGCGCTGCTCGACGCGGTGCGCCTCGTCCGCCGCGCCCTCGAGCCCGACCGCGCGGTGCTCGGCTTCGCCGGCGCGCCGTTCACGCTCGCGTCCTACCTCATCGAGGGGCGCCCGACGCGCGACTTCGTTCACACCAAGGCAATGATGCTCGGCGCGCCCGACGTGTGGGACGCGCTGATGACCCGCCTCGGCGACATCGTCGTCGCCTTCCTGCGCGCCAACGCCGCCGCCGGCGCCGACGCGCTGCAGCTGTTCGACAGCTGGGTCGGCGCGCTCTCCGCCGTCGACTACGACCGCCACGTGCGCCCCTACACACAGCGCATCTTCGCCGAGCTGCGGGAACTCGGCGTGCCGCTCGTGCACTTCGGTACCGGCACGGCGCACCTGCTCGACATGATGAAGGACGATGGCGGCACCGTGATCGGGCTCGACTGGCGCGTCCCGCTCGACGAGGCGTGGGCCCGCGTCGGCCACCACCTCGGCGTGCAGGGCAACCTCGATCCCGCGGCGCTTTCGGCGCCACTCGACGTCGTCGAGGCGCTCGCGCGCGACGTGCTCGACCGCGCCGGCGGCCGACCCGGTCACGTCTTCAACCTCGGTCACGGCATGCTGCCCCACACGCCGCTCGCGGCGATCGAACGCGTCGTCGAGGTCGTCCACTCGTACCGCGCCGCCCCCGTCGCCGCCCCCGCGGTCGCCGCCCCCGTGCGCGCCGACACCGTCCGTCCCGTCGCCTCCGCATGAAGACCGCACTGCTGCTCCTGGCCTACGGCACGCCCGAGACGCCGGAGCATATCGAGCCGTATTACACGCACATCCGCGGCGGACGCCCACCCTCGCAGGAGCGGATGGACGACCTGCGCCACCGCTACGAGGCCGTCGGTGGTCGCACTCCGCTGACCCGCCTGACTAACGAGGTCCGCGACGCGGTCGCCGCCGGCCTGGCCGCACGCGACCTCGACGTGCCGGTCTACGTCGGAATGAAGCACTGGACGCCGTGGATCGCCGAAGCCGTCGCGCAGATGGCCGCCGACGGCGTCGAGCGCGTCGTCTGCCTCGTCCTCGCGCCGCACTACTCGCGCTTCTCGGTCGGCGGCTATCAGCGCTACCTGTTCGAGGGAATGCACAAGAACGGCGTCCAGTTCACGATCGACTTCGTCGAGCAGTGGCACGACGATCCCGGCTTCATCGACACGATCGCGACCGTCGTCGGCGACGAATTGGCGACGTGGCCGGCCGAGCAGCGAGACGACGTCACCGTGGTGTTCTCTGCGCATTCCCTCCCCGAGCGAATCCGCACGTGGGGCGACCCGTACGAAGCGCAGCTCGAAGAGAGTGCGCGCCTCGTGAGCGAACGCGCCGGCCTCGCCGGCTACCGGCGTGCATGGCAGAGTGCGGGGATGACCGGCGAGCCCTGGATCGGCCCCGACATCCTCGACTTCCTCCCCCAGCTTCAGGCCGAGGGGGTGAAGCACGTGCTCCAGGTCCCGATCGGCTTCGTCTGCGACCACCTCGAGATCCTCTACGACCTCGACATCGAGGCCAAGCAAAGGGCCGAAGCGCTCGGCATCACGTACCGCCGCACGGCGCTGCCTAACGTGCGCCCCGACTTCGTCGCCGCCCTCGTCGATATTGCCGCGCGTGCCGTCGCCGGCGAGAATACCGTCCGCGTCGACGCCCCACCCCCCACGACCCGCAGCCGCGCCGAACTCGCCGAGGGCGCGTCCCCCATCCACGCCGAGCGTGGATCAGCACCCGAGCACGCCGAGCGTGGATCAGCACCCGAGCACGCGGAGCGCGGCGCCGCCCCCGCGCAATCGGCCGCGTGACGAACGGCACCGCGCTCGGCCACGGCCGCACGTTCCGCGTCGGGACCCGCGGCAGCGCGCTCGCCCTCGCCCAGGCCACGCAGGTCGTTGGCGCGCTGCGCGCACGCTGGCCCGATCACGCCTTCGAGATCCAGGTCATCACCACCCAGGGTGATGTCCGCACCGACGTCCCGCTCTCCGCGATCGGCGGCCGCGGCGTGTTCGCGGTCGAACTCGAACAGGCGCTCCGCCGCGGCGACGTCGACATCGCCGTCCACAGCGCGAAGGACCTGCCGTCCACCCTCGGCCCGGGCTTCGCGTTAGGCGCGTTCCCGCCCCGCGAGGACCCGCGCGACGTCGTCGTCACCCGCGGCCCGCACCTCGCCGAACTCGCCCACGGCGCGATCCTCGGCACGAGCAGCCCTCGCCGCGCGAGCGCCGTGCGGATGCTTCGTCCGGACCTCGACGTCCGCGACGTCCGCGGGAACGTCGACACGCGTCTCCGCAAGCTCGATGAGGGACAGTACGACGCGATCCTCCTCGCCGCGGCCGGCCTGCACCGCCTCGGCCTCGCTGGCCGCATCACCGAGTACCTGAGCACCGACGTCATGCTCCCCGCGGTCAGCCAGGGCGCGATCGGCATCGAAGTCCGCGCGGACGACGCCGACGCGCTCGCCGCGGTCGCCCCGCTCGACCACGCGCCCACCCGCACGGCGGTCACCGCGGAGCGCGCCTTCCTCGCGCGACTCGGTGCCGGATGCACTGCCCCAACCGGAGCGCACGGCGTCTTGCTGTCGG
>DASWUT010000586.1:0-4738 GCA_036401455.1 Gemmatirosa sp.
GAGCGCGCTCACCCGCACCGCGGGTGGAAGTTCGGGGGCGGCGCGCCACACGGCACCGCGAAGTGACGCCAACGCCCGCTGATAGCGCCGCTTGGCGCCGGCCGGGGTCGTGCCGACCAGCACGGCGACCTCCGCCCAGCCAG
Organism: Gemmatirosa sp.; assembly: GCA_036401455.1. Lineage (GTDB taxonomy): Bacteria > Gemmatimonadota > Gemmatimonadetes > Gemmatimonadales > Gemmatimonadaceae > BPUI01. The sequence goes on from DASWUT010000586.1 coordinate 144, forward strand.
CGCCCGTGACGAGGTGTGCCCAGAGCACGACCGCCGCACCGGGCGGCAGCTCGCGTTGGGCGTCGACGGCCAACCTCGCCAGCACCGCGAGCGGGGTGTCGTGGCTGGCGTCGCCGGCCTCGGGCCATGCATCGACGGCGGCATCGCTTGCGGCATCGGCGATCGTACCACTGCCCTCGCCCTCATGGGATCGAGCGTCGAGCGAGAACGCCCGCCATGCAGCATCGCGGCGCCCCCGGGCACGTTGGGCATCGAGCGCGGTGCGCCAGACGACCGCCCGCACCCACGCGCGGAACATCGTCGCCGACACCGGCCGTGCCGCATGCAGGTGCTCGACCGCTTTGACGACCCCTTCAGACGCGAGGTCGGCCAAATCGTCGCATTCGACGTTACGCAGCCGCGCGGCCAGGGTCTGCCGTGCGATTGCGTAGAGCGCGGGGACAAGGCGGGCGAGGGACGCGGCGTCGCCCACCCCCGCAGCGCGGGCATCCGCCAGTAGCCAATCGTCCACATCGGACGTACGCGGAAGCTCGACGTGCCTCGCCGGGGTCGGCGCGGCAGGCGGCCGCCCGGATCGCCCCTGTGTCACGGGCGTCCCCCGAGCGGGAGGACAGTCGCGCGCAGCCCGCTGAACCGCGCCGCCGCGGTCCCGCGACTCGGGAGATCTGATGTCTTGGCCGCACACCCGTCGCTGTCTCGACGAGAGTACCGCGGCTCCGCGGTGCCGCGCCACAGTCTCAGGGGAAGCGCCATCGCGGCCACTTCGGCGGGACCGGGGTGCGCGAATACGGATTCGGCGGGTTCTGACCTTCGCACAGTCATGAGCGATTCCGCATACACAAAAAATGTTGACAACATCTTTTGTGTGGACGCCGGATCGGCACTCGCTCAGCCTTCCGCTCTGTGTCCGCCCTCCGCGTCCGCTTCGGGCGGGTTATTCGTCGCCGGCGCCACGCGTGCGGGATGACGCAGGAGCAGCTCGCCGACCGTGCGTTCCTACATCGGAACCACGTCAGCCTCCTCGAGCGTGGGCGGGTCGCAGTCGTGCTTGACACGGTCGAGCAGCTCGCAGCCGCCCTCGGCGTGTCGGTCGGGGTCCTCTTTGCCGAGGTCGATGCGGACGTTTCGGACGCGGACTTACCGGACCTCGCGTCGGAGCGGTGACCGAACTCTGGCCGATCTTGGACGAGGATCTGGCTTCGCTTCGGGGATATTCGCGCGATGACCCCGGGAGCTTTTTTCCTGGCGACGTTGACTCTGGCGCTCGTCGACGCGGTGGATCACGCGAGCGTCGCTGGTGTCCTCGGGGGAAGGTCGGTACTGCGGCGCCGGATGCCGTACCACCCGCGCCCGGCGACCGGCTCCACGCCCGACGAGCGTTCGAGGTGATGGAACATGCCGAGTGCGCTGCGCCGATCGAGCACGCGGCGTTCGGAGCGTAGGCGCGCTATCCCACGCGCCAGCTTCCCGCCGGGGAACAGCGCGTAGTCGGTGACACGCCCGTCCGCCGCGTGCGTCGACGGTGCAGGACGCATGCGCGACGACGCGCCAGAAGATTCTGCCAATACGTTCTGGCACGTCGGCGTGTAGGCCGCTTCGTACTCGCGCAAGTAGCCCGCGAGCGCGTCGTCGACCTCCGCCCGTTGCTCCGCGGTCAAGTCCACCGTTTCGCCCGGTTTGCGACCTCGCCCCCGCACGACGACCCGCCCATGCGGGCACTCGGCCGTTCGCTCAAGAGCGACGTCGCCACGCATGACCCGGAGCACCTGGCCCAACCGCAGACCCGCCCCGAGCGCGACGGCTAGTCGGAGACGTGGGTCCGCGTCGGGCAACGCGGCGACGATCGCCCGCCGCTCCGTTTCAGTATGGCGCGGCCGGCGCGGCGCGACGGTTCGGCCCGTGAGTTTCTCCCATTCAGCCTTGAGGCGCATGCGCCACGTCCGCTCGGCGCGGCACGCGTCCGCGGGCAGGTACGCGTTGTCGCGAAGCCACCGCGCGACCGTGTACAACGTGGACACGACAACTTCGGCGTGGCGCGGCCCGCTCCGCCCCTCGTTGCAGTGCCGGCGTGCGAGCGTTCGCCACACCTCGGCGGCCCGTGCCGGCGTCACATCGGTCCAGCGCGCGCCGTGCCCGAGCACGTCCATCGCGGTGTCGGCGGCACTCTGCGCGTCCTGGTGCTGGCGCGTCGCGCGCGCGTACAGGCCAGTGCCGTCACATCGGAGCGCGAGCGCGTAGCCGTCGCGAAGCGTGAGCGGGCTCGCCGTGCCGCTATCGGAGGCGATCTCACCCGAGTCCCCGCTGAGCTCACTCCCGGGATCTCGGCCTGCGAGCACGTCGGTGTAGAACGCGCGGAGCTTCCGCTCAGCGGCCGCGACGAGGTCTAGGTTGAGGCGCCCGGCGGTGTCTCGGACTGTCACACCGAGCGACCGCTTCCGGCCGCGGTCGCGCCCGACGCGCGCGGGGTCGGTCCAGCGGGCGAATACGAGACCGCGTCGCTCGGGACGCTCGTAGGCGAGCACGATCAGCGGGGGAGACCCGACGCGCGCCTTCCACGGCACGCCCGTCGCGCCCGTGACCGGAGGCAGGTTGTCCTCGCGGCCACCGCTGTTCGCCCGGAGCGCTACCGTGCGTCCGGGGAGCTCGCCAGCACTCACATGAGCTCCATCTGCGTGCGGTGGATGCACCAACAGCCGCCGCCCGATTCGGTGCGGCGCCGCCCGTGATTGATCCACCGGCGGACTGCCATCGCCGAGAGCTCGCGCGCACGCGCCGCAGTCCCAACCGCGGTACCCGTGGGTATCCGTGTGTTGACGGCGGCGACCTCGGCAAGCGCGAGGCGGGGCCACCAGGCAACGTGCTCGAACGCGTCGGAGATATGCGAGCGCGGGGGCAACGTGCCACGCAGGCGGGCCTGCCCGGCGCATTTATCGAGCACGGACACGAGCGGGCCGGCGGTGGCGAGAGGTGTGGGAGAGATCAGGGGCGTAGAGGCCGTGACGTATTCATCGGAATCCGAACAACGTCGTCGCGGGCTGTAGCCGAGGCGGCGAGTCCGGTCGCCTGGATCGTGTGCCGGGGACACGGAAGCCCCGACACACAGAGGGTCGGGGCCGTGTCGCGCGCGGTCGCCCGACCGCCACTGTTGGCGGGCACGCGCCCAAGCACGGTGCACTCGACAGACGCCGCAGTGGCACCCGCAAAAGCCAGGAACGTGACAATAAATCACGGTGTGATAAACTCCCACGCAAGTCACTAGATACAAGGTTTTCACAAAGAGCATCCATGAGCGGTGCGCGTCTGTTGCCCGCGAACGCTCGACGTAGGAGGTTGTGCCTCGCCCCGAGCAAGCAGGGGAAATACCACAGATGCCGTGATGACGGCTCGCGCGGCTCGATCCCGCTCACACGGCCGGCCGAAATCCCGAGCCCCTGGGATTGCTGTCGCCGCCCACCACGGACGTGCGACTCGCCGCAGTACGCGGGTCGCTCACCCATCACGCTGCCTAACGATGCCGAAACGACGAACGCCGGAAAACGACAGAGTCACTGCAAAGCGTGGCGCGATCGACTCGAAGAAGACGCCCCCTCCGATCGCCAAGCAGCAGGCTGCGAGTACTTCGATACCCGGAGCCGATTCTCCTACGGGTGGGACAGTTCACAAATATGAGCCGGGCACGTGGGGGCACGTGCAGGTCACCCCGGCCGGCGTACTGAGCGTCGTGTTCTGGGGCATTGTGCCGCGGCGCCGGTGCGCGCGCCCCGGTACACCACTGCGCCGGCGCTCCGGCCTGTGAGCCCCGGCCGGCTGACGCCCGCCGCCCGGGTGCCGCGGGGGCGTCCGGGCGGTAAGAGGGACCTGCACCGTCCGTCTCGCCCCTGCCCGCACCATGTCTCGCCCTCGACGCCGCTCACGCGGCGTGAATGTCGTACTCCGCCGCGTCCGCTCGCCAGCCGACGACACCGCGCTCGGCCGCGATCCGGCGCTCGCCGTCCGGCAGCTCGCACTCCTCCTGGCCGAGTACCTCGTCTCGGCCGCCCCGCCGCGCGCCCCGACCACGCCGCGCGCCCCACCGTCGCCTCGTTAGGCGCCGCGTAGCAGTCTCCGCCGACCAACACCCTGCCACCGCAGCGCGATGGCTTCCCGTGGCGGATCGCTCCGCCGTTAGACAACGCGGCACCGACCGTCGGGCGGGCACCGGTCGCGGGGCCGGCGCCTCAGCCCAGGCGCGCCAACACGTCACCACCACAACAGGAATCGCCTGATGTTGACTCAGTCGCCGGTGCCCCCCCACGCGGGGCACCCATCTCCCCCAGTGCTTCCCAACCGTACTGCGGCGGCGGTGCTCGGGACCGCCGCGCCGCGCGTCGGCGCCTCGTACGCCCGCAAGTCCGACCGCGACCAGGAGGGCCTCGACTCGCAGCATGAGGGCAACGCGTCCGCCGCCGCGCGCGACGACTACGGCGTGCCGAGCGAGTACCAATTCGGCGACGACGACACGAGCGGCGTCACCACGACCCGGGGCGGGCTCGACCGGCTGATGGCCCTCGTCGAGTCCGGCCGCGCCCCGTTCGACCGCGTTTATATCAAGAATC
>DASWUT010000587.1:0-2165 GCA_036401455.1 Gemmatirosa sp.
GGCGCGCCGCGCGTGAACGCGTCGGTGCCGGCCGGGACCGTGCTCGACCAGACGCCCGCGCCGGCGACCCAGAAGCCGCGCGGAGCGACGGTGACGATCGTCGTCGCGGCGCAGCCGTGAGCGCAGTCGCCCCGCGCCGAACACCGGCGGGCTCCACCGGTGTAACACGGTGGTCGTGCTGACCGCTGCCATCGCCGATCCACCCGTCCGAACTTCCGTGCCGATTCGCCTCGCTCCCTCCGTTCTCGCCGCCGACTTCGCCCGCCTCGCCGACGAGATCGCGCGTGTCGAGGAGGGCGGCGCCGACCAGATCCACGTCGACGTCATGGACGGGCACTTCGTCCCCAACCTCAGCTTCGGCGTCAAGGTGATCGACGCCGTGCGGCGCTCGACCGCGCTGCCGATCGACGTGCACATGATGGTCGAATCCCCCGAACGCTACTTCGACGAGTTTGCCGCCGCCGGCGCGACCGGCATGACGATCCACGCCGAGGCGGTGCCGCACCTCGACCGGCAGCTTGCGCACATCCACGAGGCCGGCTGCCGCGCGGGTGTCGCGCTCAACCCGGCCACGCCGCTCGCGCACGTGAGCGAGGTCGTCAGCGAATTGGACCTGCTGCTCGTGATGACGGTGAACCCGGGCTACGGCGGGCAGAGGTTCATCGGCTACACCGAGAGCAAGATCTCGCGCGCGCGGCTATTGCTCGACGCAGCGCGGAGCGCGGCGCACCTGGAGGTCGACGGCGGGATCGCGCCGGACACGGTCGCGCGCTGCCGGCGCGCGGGCGCGGACACGTTCGTCGCCGGCAACGCAGTGTTCACGGCCCCCGATCCCGCGGCCGCGCTGCGGGCGCTGCGCACGGCGGCGGAGCGCGCGACGGAGACCGTCGCGTGACCGCGCGGCAGCAGTGGACGATCATCGGCGCGATCGTCGCGCTCCTCGGCGGCGGCCTCTGGGTCGCGTCGCGGACGTTAGGCGAGGAGCTCTTTCCGATCAGCGTCGGCGGGCCCGCGCCCGCATTCACGGCCAACGCGCTGCAGACCGCCGCCCCGGGGGGAGTTGCGGCACGGCCGGCGGCCGGCGCGCGCGGCCTTGCCGACTACCGCGGGCAGGTCGTCCTGCTCAACATCTGGGCAACGTGGTGCGGCCCCTGCCGCGCGGAGATCCCGAGCCTCGAGGCGCTGTACCGCGACTTCGGCCCGCGCGGCTTTAAGATCGTCGCGGTGAGCGTCGACGAGGGCGCCGACGCGCCGCAGAAGATCCGCGAGTTCCTCGCGCCGTATCACGTCACGTACGACGTGCTCCACGATTCGGCCGGCACGATCCAGAAGACGTATCAGACGACGGGCGTCCCCGAGAACTTCGTCATCGGCGCGGACGGCGTGGTGCGAAAGAAGGCGTATGCGCAGGACTGGAACTCGCCCGAGAACCGCGCCCTCATCGGCCGGCTGCTCGACGAGCCGGCCACGCGCTGACCCGCGGGACGACGCCCGATGGCCGCACCGCCTGAGGCCTGGTACGCACGCCACCTGCCGCAGAAGATCGCAGGGGCGGTGGTCGCGGTCGCGCTCTGGCTCTTCGTGCGCGCGCTGGAACCCGCGCGGGCGTACGTGCCGGTGCGGGTCTTCGGGCGGACGGCGGCGGCGTACCAGGCCGCCGGTGGTGTCTACGCGCTCGTCGATGGCGGCGCCGGCACGCTCGCGCTGCTCGCGGTGCGACCGCCGGTGCTGCGCGCGCGGGCCGCGGCCGCGGGGCCCGGCGTGACCGCTCCGCGGCCCGAGGACGTCATCCTCCCCCGCGGGCTCGGCGGCCTCGCGGTGCGCGGCGTCGTCGTCGGCGACCGCCCGTGAGCCAGCCATCCGTGAGCGGGGCGGCGACCGTGCGCGTGCTGGGAATCGAGACGTCGTGCGACGAAACCTCGGCGGCGGTCGTCGAGGGCGCCACCGGCGCCGACGGCGCGCTCACGGACGGCGCCGCGCTCCGCTCGCTCGTGATCTACTCGCAGGACGTGCACCGGCTGTTCGGCGGCGTCGTCCCCGAGCTGGCGAGCCGCGCGCACCTCACCGCGATCGTGCCCGTCGTCGGGCGCGCGCTCGCCGACGCGGGGCTCGCGATGCGCGACGTCGGCGCGGTGGCCGTCACGCACGCGCCGGGGCTCGTCGGC
>DASWUT010000588.1:0-7799 GCA_036401455.1 Gemmatirosa sp.
GAACCCGACCCGCACGCCCGCCTCGCCGAACGGCCGCACGCGTGTGCGCCCCGCGACGAAGTTCTCGTTCGTCACGCGATCGGCGCCGAGGCGGCCCGTGACCGACGTGCCGCGGCCGGCGGGCCCCTGCTCCAGTGCGACCTGCGCGCGAACGCGCCCCTCGACCGGGGCCTGCCCGATCTGGACGAACTTGAGCGCGCCATTGGGCGTCCCGTTCACCGTCGTCGTCGCGTACGGACTCGGGTCGCGGCGCTCCCCGCTCAATACGAGGCGGACCGTGCGCGTCGGCGCCGCGCGCCACGCGAGCGCACCGGTCAGCGACTCACCGTTGGGGCCGAGCGGTGACCCGATGATCCGTTCGCGGTACGTGATCCCCGACTGGAACTGGCCGTGCTCGTAGAGCCGAAGCGACGTGTGCTGGTAGAACGCGTCGAGCGCGAGCGCGCCGTCGTCGCGCAGGCGCGGCAGCGACAGCCCGAACAGGTGCCCCGCGTCCTGCCACAGCACGCTCCGCAGCCGCCGCGCGTCGAAGTCGTCGAGCGAGAGCTCCCAGTAAGCGGTCGCGCTGCGGAGCGCCGGGATGCGCACGCGCACGTCCACCGGCGCGATCTTGTTCGACTCCTGCTTGTCGGCCCCCTTCTTCAGCCACGTCAGGAACGGAAAGAGGTCCGTCACGCGGCTCGCGAACGGCAGCGGCGGCGCGCCGCTCCCACCGAATTCGTCCATGATGCCGGCCCCCAGCTCGACGTTGGGCGTCGGGCTCAGCGTGACCTTGTAGAAGGCGAGTGTCGAATGTGGAAACAGCTGGTCGCGCGCGCCGAGGTTCGCGACGACGAGCTCCGCGCGGATGCGCCCCGCGTGGCGGAACAGCCACGGCAGAACGAACGCCGTATCGGCGCCGATCGAGACCGCATGCAGCGGCGGCGCGTTGGCCGAGACGAGCGTGCCGCCCGGCATCCCGGGCCCGAGCGGTGCCTGCCCCCACACGCGCTCGTCGACGCCGGCCTGGACGGCCACGTTCGCCACGACGGCGCGGACGTACAGTCGCTGCGGTTCCACCGTGACGTGACTGCCCGCGGGCCCGACCGGCGCATCGCCCGGCGCGACCGTCCACGACAGGCGAGGCTGCGCGACGACCGCCAGCCAGCGACCGACACCGAGCGCGCTCACCGTCTCGAGCGAGGTCGCGACGCCGTCGACCGCTGGCCGCCCGAACCGCCCATCGAGCGGCGGCAGGGTGAGCGCGTCGAGGCCACCGAGCTGGCCGTTGACGGGCACACGGCGGAGCGGCGCGTCGGTCGCCGCGCTCGACAGCAGCACCTCCTGGAGCGGCACGAGCCGGATGCCGGACGTCGGGCGGGGCTCGGCGCGGTCGTCCGGGGCGACGCCGAGCGCGTCGAGCACCTGCATCGCGAGCGCGTCCGCCCGCGCGGCGGCCCCCGACGGCGCGCCGGCGCGCGACCGCTCGGCCACCGCGTGCCGGACGGCGCGCGCAAGTCGCGTCAGCTCGCGAACCGAGTATGGCCGCTGCCCAACGATGCCGCCCGGCACCGGGGCGAGGGCGAGCATCGCGTCGGCGTCGCGCGCGACCGGCTCGTCGGGGGCGACGGTGGCCGCGGGGGGGAGCGTCGCGCGCGTCGCCGCGGACTGCGCGCGGGCGACGGCCGGCAACGAAAGAGCCGTCGCGAGACAGCGCGCGACGGCTTGCGAACGACTGAGGAACCGGGGCACGCCCAACGCTAGCCGGGCGCCACCGTCGCGGTCACCCCATGTGCCGCGGTCCGTGCGCGGTCACGCCATCAACGCGAGCCGGGCGCGCCCGCTCCCCGGCGCGACGCAGAAGGGCGCGAGAAACCGGACGAGGTCGCCGACCGTCCGAACGCTCCGATCCAGGGCATTGAGGTCGGCGGCCGTCGGCAGTGCGCCGTCGCACCGTGCGACGACGAGCAGCGCGATGTCCTCGACGTCCGCTGCGCTGAGACCGAGGTCGGTCGCGAGGTCCGCGCTCTTGCGGACGCGCTGGCCGAAACCGGCGGTCCGCCGGCCGAGGGCCTCGAACGCTTCGACCAGGACGTTGGCGGGGAGCCCGTCGCGGTCGAATTCGGACAGGAACTGCCGCCGCCACGGCACGTCGAGCGTGCCATGCCGCGGCGCGAGCGCGCGCACGCTCGCCACGGCGAAGCCGGTGGCGCCAACGAGGAGCAGGGCGAGAATCGCGATCGGGAGCATCGAAGCCGGGACTGAAGGGTCGCCCGGGAGTGTCGGCCGGCAGCGGCGCATGCTGAATGGCGCCCGGTTCGGCGTAGCAGCCCCGCCACCTCGATTCACACACGCTTTCGTTGACGAATCTGCGCTGACGACGTAACTTGTTGTCGTGCAATATCTCCCGACTCCGGACGCCGCCCCGCTCGGCGGATTCCGCGGCCTCCGGGCGGAGCTGCTGATCGCGCTCAAGAAGGCGCCGCATGCGCTCACCGCGCGCGAGCTGGCCGAACGGTTCGGCGTTACGCCCAACGCGCTGCGCCGGCACCTCGATGCGCTCGAGGCCGATGCGCTGGTCCGGCACGACCGCGAGGTGCGGGGTGTCGGCGCGCCGGTGCACGCGTACGCGCTGACGCCCGCCGGCGAGGCGCTCTTTCCGCAGGCGTACGCGCCCGTGCTCGAGGCGGTGCTCGACACGCTGCGCGAGGCCGCCGGGACCGAAGGCGTGCGAACCGCGATTCGTCGCCAGTGGGCGCCGCTCGTCACCGGCGCGGGCTCGCGGCTGGCCGAGCTGCCGCTCGAGGAGCGCGCCCAGCTCGTCGCCGAGCTGCGCTCGTCGCAGGGCTACATGGCGGAGGCCGCGCCCAACACGGACGGCAGCGTCACCGTGCGCGAGCACCACTGCGCGGTGCGCGACGTGGTCGCCCGTTTCCCCGAGATCTGCGCCGCGGAGCAGGAGCTGCTCGAAGAGCTGCTCGGCGTGTCCGTCGTGCGCACCCAGTACATCCCCGCCGGCTGCGCGGTCTGCGAGTACGTCGCGACCGCCGCGCCACACGCGGGTTCGCAGGCATCACTTCAAGCAACTGCTCAGGAGAGCGCCGCATGAGCGCGACCATCGAGACCCTCGTCAACCGCGAGTACCAGTACGGCTTCGCCACCGACGTCGAGACGGACCAGCTGCCGGCCGGCCTCTCGGAAGCGATCGTCCGCGAGATCTCGGCCCGCAAGCAGGAACCCGAGTGGCTGCTCGACTGGCGCCTCAAGGCGTATCGCCGCTGGCTGACGATGACCGAGCCGCACTGGCCCAACGTGCAGTATCCGGCGATCGACTATCAGGCGGTCAGCTACTATTCCGCCCCCAAGCAGCAGGTCGGCAAGACGTCGCTCGACGAGGTCGACCCCAAGATCCTCGAGACGTACAGCAAGCTCGGCATCTCGCTCAACGAGCAGAAGCGGCTCGAGGGCGTGGCGGTCGACGCGGTGTTCGACTCGGTGTCGGTCGCGACCACGTACCGCGGTGAGCTGGCCAAGCACGGCATCATCTTCTGCTCGTTCGGCGAGGCCGTGCGCGAGCATCCGGAGCTGGTGAAGAAGTACCTTGGCTCCGTGGTGCCCTACAGCGACAATTTCTACGCCGCGCTCAACTCGGCCGTGTTCTCCGACGGCTCGTTCGTCTACATCCCCAAGGGCGTGCGCTGCCCGATGGAGCTGTCGACGTACTTCCGCATCAACGCGAGCGGGACGGGGCAGTTCGAGCGCACGCTGATCGTCGCCGACGAGGGCGCGTACGTGAGCTACCTCGAAGGGTGCACGGCGCCCAAGCGCGACGAGAACCAGCTGCACGCGGCCGTCGTCGAGATCGTCGCGCTGGACGACGCGACGGTCAAGTACAGCACCGTGCAGAACTGGTACGCTGGCGACGAGGAGGGGGTGGGCGGCGTCTACAACTTCGTGACGAAGCGCGGCGCCTGCCGCGGCGCGCGCTCCAAGATCAGCTGGACGCAGGTCGAGACCGGCTCGGCGATCACGTGGAAGTATCCGAGCGTGATCCTGCAGGGCGACGACTCGCACGGCGAGTTCTACTCGGTGGCCGTCGTCAACGGGCGCCAGCAGGCCGACACGGGCACGAAGATGATCCACATCGGCCGCAACACGAAGTCGAACATCGTCAGCAAGGGCATTTCGGCCGGCAAGGGCAACAACTCGTACCGCGGCACGGTGAAGGTGCTGCCGGGGGCGACGGGCGCGCGCAACTACACGCAGTGCGACTCGATGCTCGTCGGCAACGCGTGCGGCGCGCACACGTTCCCCTACGTCGAGGTGCAGAACAACACCGCGACGGTCGAGCACGAGGCCTCGACGTCGAAGATCGGCGAGGACCAGATCTTCTACCTCAAGCAGCGCGGGCTCTCGGCCGAACAGGCGGTGAGCATGATCGTCAGCGGCTTCTGCAAGGAAGTGTTCCAGGAGCTGCCGATGGAGTTCGCGCTCGAGGCGCAGCAGCTGCTCGGCATCACGCTCGAGGGCAGCGTCGGCTGACGCGCAGCACTTCCCCACACGATTTCTACCGGCTCCCCGTGCTCGACATCCAGAACCTCACGGCCACCGTCGCCGACAAGCAGATCCTCAACGGCATCAACCTCACCGTCAACGCCGGCGAGGTGCACGCCATCATGGGGCCGAATGGGTCGGGCAAGAGTACGCTCGCCCAGGTGCTCGCCGGCCACCCCGCGTACGAGGTCACCGGCGGCACGGTGACGTTCGACGGCGAGGACCTGCTCGAGATGGAGCCGGAGGAGCGCGCGCACCACGGCCTCTTTCTCGCCTTTCAGTACCCGATCGAGATCCCGGGCGTGAGCAACGCGTACTTCCTGCGCGCGGCGTACAACGAGGCGCGCAAGGCGCGTGGCGAGGAGGAGGTCGACCCGATCGAGTTCCTGGACCTGGTCGAGGACAAGGCCAAGCTCGTCGAGATGGACCCGGCGTTCCTCAATCGCTCGGTGAACATGGGCTTCAGTGGCGGCGAGAAGAAGCGCAACGAGATCCTGCAGATGGCCGTCCTCGCGCCGAAGCTCGCGATCCTCGACGAGACCGACTCGGGGCTCGACATCGACGCGCTGCGCATCGTCGCCGACGGCGTGAACCAGCTCAAGCGCCCCGACAACGCCACGATCGTCGTCACGCACTACCAGCGGCTGCTCAACTACATCGTGCCCGACTACGTGCACGTGCTCGCCGGCGGCCGGATCGTCAAGAGCGGCGGCAAGGAACTCGCCCACGAGCTCGAAGCCAAGGGCTACGACTGGTTGCTCGAAGAAGCGCAGCCGCGGGCGGCCGCGTGAGCACGGTGACGGAGCCCACGCAGGCGGGCAGCATCGCCGAAGCGCGGGCGCTCGCCGCGCAGCAGGACGCGTCACGCGCCCCCGGGCAGTTCCTCCCCGCGCCTGCGGCGGTCGAAGCGGACGTGCGCGCGGCGGTCGCGGGCGCGGAAGCGGATGGGCCGGCGTGGCTCGCCGCCGTGCGGCGCGCGGGCGCGGCCGCGTTCGCGCGCCAGGGATTCCCGACCACGCGTCACGAGGACTGGCACTACACGACCACGGCCGCGATCGCCGAGGCGGACTACGCGTCGACGGCGGCCGCGACGGGCGACGTCGAGGGGCGCGACGCGCTCCGGCCGTTCACCTTCGGGCAGCCGTTAGGCGGTCCGGCAGGGTGGCCGACGCTCGTCTTCGTCAACGGGCGCTTCGACGCCGCACTCTCGGCGCGCGACCGGCTTCCCGAGGGCGTCGAGGCGCTCGCCTGGGACGAGGCGCTCACCCGCGAGCCCGAGCTCGTCGAGCGCACGCTCGGCCGCATCGCCGACCCGGCCGCGCAACCCTTCGTCGCACTCAACCAGGCGGTGTTCACCGACGGCGCGCTCGTCGTCGTGCGAAAGGAGATGGAGGCCGACCGCCCGGTCCACCTTCTCTTCGTCACCGATGCGACGGCCGCGCGCACGGCGTCGCACGCGCGCGTGCTCGTCGTCGCCGAACGGCACTCGAAGGTGTCGGTCATCGAGAGCCACGTCGCGATCGGTGGGGCGTCGTACCTGACCAACGCGGTCACCGAGATCGACGTCGCCGACGGCGCGACCGTGCACCATCTCAAGGTGCAGCGCGAGAGTGCGCGCGCGTTCCACCTCGCGCACGTCGAGGCACGGCAGGGACGCGACAGCCACTTCGTCTCGTTCTCGTTCGCCACGGGCGCGAAGCTCGCGCGGGCCAACGTCTACACCTTGCTCGCGGGCGAGGGGTGCGGCGCGACGCTCAACGGGCTCTATACGGTGGGCGACGAGCAGCACTGCGATAACCAGACGCGCATCGAGCACCGCGAGCCCAACTGCTACAGCCGCGAGCTGTACAAGGGCGTGCTCGATGGGCGCGCGCACGGCGTGTTCAACGGCAAGGTGTACGTGCACCCCGCCGCGCAGAAGACCGACGGCAAGCAGACCAACAACACGTTGCTGCTGTCGGAAGAGGCACGGATCGACACCAAGCCGCAGCTCGAGATCTTCGCCGACGACGTGAAGTGCACGCATGGTGCGACCGTCGGGCGGCTCGACCAGACGGCGCTGTTCTACATGCAGAGCCGTGGCGTGGGGACCGAGGCCGCGCGCAAGCTGCTCACCTACGCGTTCGCCGCCGACGTGCTCGAGACCATCGAACTGGAGCCGGTCAAGCACGCGCTCGAGGCGCTCGTGCTCGAGCGGTACGCCGGATGACGCCGGTCGCGCTCGTCGGGACGCTCGCGCCGACGCCGGCCGCGGGGGTGCGCGCGGTCGCGGGCCGCGGCGAGGGATCGCTCGCGCCCCGCGCCGACTTTCCGCTCCTCGCGCACGACCCGGCGCTGCACTACCTCGATTCGGCAGCGACGGCCCAGAAACCGCGTGCGGTGCTCGATGCGCTCTGCGCCTATTACGAGACGGAGAACGCGAACCCGCACCGTGGCGCCTACCGGCTGAGCAACGCCGCGACCGAGGCGTACGCCGCCGCGCGGTCGCGCGTGGCCCGTTTCTGCGGGCTCGCCGACGCGGACTGCTGTCTCTTCGTCCGCGGCACCACGGAGGCGATGAACCTCGCAGCCGGCGCGTGGGGCCGCACGCACGTCGCGGCCGGCGACGAAATCGTCGTCACCGCGATGGACCACCACGCGACGTTCGTCACCTGGCAGCAGCTCGCGCGCGAGCGCGGCGCGACGTTCCGCGTGGCCGAACTCACGCCCGATGGCCGGATCGACCTCGACCACCTCGGGTCGCTGCTCTCGCCCGCGACGCGCGTGGTCGCGTTCCCCCACGTCTCCAACGCGCTCGGTACGATCAACCCGGTCCAGCAGATCGCCGCGCTCGCGCGCGAGCGGTCCGAAGGGCGTGCGCTCGTCGTCTGCGACGGTGCGCAGGGGGTGCCGCACCTGCCCGTTCACTTCGATTCGTTAGGCGTCGACCTCTATGCCTTCTCCGGCCACAAGGTCGGCGGGCCGATGGGCGTTGGGGCGCTGCTCGGGCGGCGCGCGGTACTGGAGCAGATGCCGCCGTGGCAGTTCGGCGGCGACATGATCTCGCTCGTCGGCGAGCAGGAGACGACGTGGAACGCGCTGCCGCACAAGTTCGAGGCGGGCACGCCCAACGTCGGTGATGCGGCGGGGCTCGCCGCCGCGGTGACCTACCTCGCGGCGCTGGGTCCCGATGCAGTGCTCGCCCACGAGCGCGCGCTCGTCACCGACGCGATGGCGCGGCTCGGTGCGCTCTCGGGGCTCACGCTCTACGGCCCCGACGCGGGCTC
>DASWUT010000589.1:0-3215 GCA_036401455.1 Gemmatirosa sp.
CCCGCCTTCTGCATCTCGTACAGGCGGTGCACGCCCGTCGTCGTCTCCTCGGTCACGCCCTTGATGTCGGCGGCGACCTTCGTCCAGCGCCCCGGATTACGCTGCTGCTCCTGGCGCAGCAGATCGAGAATGACGCCCCACTCCTCGGGGTCCTTGTCAGCGTCGAACGCGGGGACCGCGCCGGCCGCCTCGAAGTCCGCACCGCGATGCACCAGCAGCGTCGCATCGCCACCGTCGTCGAGCAGCATGTTCGGGCCGCCGCCGTCAGGCCAGGTGAGCGCCTGCTCGGTGCACCACCAGTACTCCTCGAGCGTCTCGCCCTTCCACGCGAACACCGGGATCCCGCGCGGCTCCTCGATCGTCCCCTCACGGCCCACGGCGACCGCAGCCGCCGCGTGGTCCTGCGTCGAGAAGATGTTGCACGACACCCAGCGCACGTCCGCGCCGAGGTCGACGAGCGTCTCGATCAGCACGGCCGTCTGCACGGTCATGTGCAGCGAGCCCATGATGCGCGCGCCGGTCAGCGGCTTGCTCGCCGAGTAACGCGCGCGCATCGCCATCAGCCCGGGCATCTCCTGTTCGGCCAGACGGATCTCCTTCCGCCCGAGCTCGGCCTGCGCGAGATCGCGCACCTTGAACGGCGGACGGTCGGTCGTCGCGTTAGGCGACGCCGTGGCGGCGTCGTACTCCTTGGTCATCGTGCCGCGCGACGTGGGAGCGTCGGCGACCGAACTCGGCGGTGTCATGTGGTGCTCGGGGTTGAGTGGCCGGCGGGTGAGGAGGCCGTGGACGGGACGCGCGCGTCGGCGCGCGCCTCGATTCGCCGGGCGGTCGCCGCGACGAGTTGTGGCCCGCGCGCGGCCGGATCGACCGGGAGCGGGGTGTAGCGAAGCGCGCCGAATCCGGCGTCGGCGAGCCATTCCGCGAGCTGCGCCTCGCCGAAGCCGAGCCACACGTGGCCCATCTCCTGGCGGTATCGCTCGCGGTCGTGCGGAGCCATGTCGATTACGACGAGGCGGCCGCGACGGCGGAGCACGCGCGCCGCCTCCGCGAAAACGGCCTGCGGGTCGGGCAGATGGTGCAGCGTGAGCACGAGCAACGCGGCATCGAGCATCCCGTCGTCGATCGGGAGCATCTCGAGGTCCCCCTCGCGGAGCTCGACGTTCGCACGCCCGTCGAGCCGACGCCGCGCCACGGCGAGCATCTCGCGCGAGTGGTCGACGGCGATGACGCGCGCGACGAACGGCGCGAGCACATCGGCGACGGCGCCGGTTCCGCAGCCGAGGTCGCCGACGACCATTTCGTCGTCGAGCAGCGCGAGCAGGGCGAGCAGATCCGCGCGCGCGCCGAAGAGCTCGACACGCAGCCGGTCCCATGCCTCCGCCGTCGAGGAGAAGAACGCGCGCGTCGCCGACCGCCGCTCCGCGAGCACCGCCCTGAGGCGCTCCGCGTCGTGCGGCGCCGAGGGCAGCTGCGCGAGTGGATCGCGCACCGCGGCCCAGAGCGCACCCGCCGGCGTCTTGCGCCCCGACTCGGCCAGGTGGTACCGGCGGCTCGGCCCGTCCGCTCGAGCTGCCACCCAGCCCGCGTCGACGAGCGTCTTCAGATGCCGGCTGACGGTGCTCTGCGGCAGCTGCAGCGTCGCGGCGAG
Organism: Gemmatirosa sp.; assembly: GCA_036401455.1. Lineage (GTDB taxonomy): Bacteria > Gemmatimonadota > Gemmatimonadetes > Gemmatimonadales > Gemmatimonadaceae > BPUI01. Next base: position 1,652 of record DASWUT010000589.1, read on the forward strand.
CTCGCCCACGGCCAGCTCGTGCCGCTCGAGGGCGAGCAACAGGCGCCCCCGGACGGGGTCAGCGAGCGCGGCGAGTGAGTCGAGGACGTCCACGAGGCGGGTAATTTCCTTTCATCCGGATAGACGGATGAAAGGAACTCGCCCGGTGAGCGCCCGTCAACCGCCAGCCGCCCCGTCCGTTGTGGTCCGGCGACCGAGCTCCGCGTCGAGCGCGGCGTGGAGGATCAGCTCTGCCTCGCTGGCCGTTCCGGACCGCAGCGCACGCTCGGCGGCTTCGGTCGCGCGGGCCGCGTGCGCGCCGCGCAGGATCCGCTTTACGACGGCGACATTGCGGGGACCGACCGACAGTTGGCGCAGCCCCAACCCGAGCAGCGCGTACGCCATGAGCGGCTGCGACGCCATCTCGCCGCAGACGCACACGTCGAGCCCGTGGTCGAGCCCGACGCGCACGACGTGCCGCACGAGCCGCAACACCGACGGATGCAGCGGCGTGAACCGCGGGGCGAGCTGCGCATTGCCGCGGTCGACGGCGAGCGTGTACTGCACGAGATCGTTGGTCCCGATGCTGAAAAACGCGACCTCGCCGAGAAACGTCTCCGCGGCGAGCGCGGCCGCGGGCGTCTCGATCATCACGCCGAGCGGGACGTCCTCCCGGAACGGAACGCCGCGCGCACGCAGCTCCGCGGCCGCCTCGCGGAGAAGTACGCGTGCCTCGCGCACCTCGTCGACGCTGACGACGAGCGGCAGCATGATCCGCACGTCGCCGTGCATCGCGGCGCGTAGCAGCGCGCGGAGTTGGCTCTTGAACAGCTCCGGCTGGTCGAGACACATCCGGATCGCGCGCCAGCCGAGGAACGGGTTCGCCTCGGCGGGAAACCCGCCGGCGGGGAGCTTGTCGCCGCCGATGTCGAACGTGCGGATGACGACCGGTTGACCGCCGAAGGCATCGACGACACGCGCATACGCACGGTACTGTTCGTCCTCGTCGGGCATCGTCGCGCGGCCGACGACGAGAAACTCCGTCCGAAGCAGCCCCACGCCATGCGCGCCGCTCGTCGCCGCAGCGTCCGCTTCCTCGGGCAGATCGACGTTGGCGCGCAGCACCAGGCGCACATCGTCCCGCGTGACGGCGTCGAGCGCGGCGAGCTGCCGGAGCTCCGCCGTTTCCTGCACCTCGAGCTGCGCTCGCACGGCGTACGCAGCCAGCTCCGCCGCGTCGGGGTCGAGCGCGAGCGTGCCCGCCGCGCCGTCGAGGACTGCGCGCTCGCCACCACGCAGGCGCGACGTCGCGTCGCGCAGCCCGACCACCGCCGGCAGGCCTAACGACCGTGCAAGAATCGCGATGTGCGACGTGTTGGTCCCCGCGTCGGTCGCGATCGCCGAGATCGCTTCCCGGTCGAGTTGGACCGTGAGCGACGGCGTCAGGTCGTGCGTGACGAGGATCGCCCCGGCACCCTTTGGGACCGAGATCGGGTCGTAGTCGGGGAGTTCGAGCAGGAGCGACAGCAGACGGATCTGCACGTCGGTGAGATCGCCGACGCGTTCGCGAAGCATCGCGTGCGGA
>DASWUT010000590.1:0-6228 GCA_036401455.1 Gemmatirosa sp.
CGTTCCGGACCTGGATCGCGCGTCTCGCCGCCGCGCTCGCCGCGCGCGATTTGCGGTTGCTGCGCGTGGACGTCGGCGACCGCGGCGACGTGCGGCTCGTGCGCCGGCGTGACCCGCGCGTTCGTGTGCAGGCGTTGCTGCCCTTCTTCAGCGTCGGACGTGACGCGACGCCGCTCGTCGCCAACGACAGCCTGTGGTGGGCGGTGACCGTGCTCGCGGCGAGCGGCGATTACCCGCTTGCCGCGCACGTCGGCGCGGACGCGTCCGATGGCGATGACCTGTCGAGCATGCGCCACGCCGGCACCGCTGTCGTGAACGCCGCGACGGGTGCCGTGCGACTGATCGCCGCGCCCGAGCCCGACGCCGACATCCGCGCCTGGTACGCGCGCTTTCCGCGCCTCGCGACGCGGGCCGAGGCGCTCGATTCGAGCATCGCGGCGGTGCTTCCGGTTCCGTACGATGCCGCGACCGCGCAGGCGCGGGTCTACGCCGAGTACGGGCCGCGCGGCGCACGCACGCTGCCCGCGCGACGCGTCCAGGCCGCGGAGTTCGCCGACTCGGGGCCGACGAACCACGCGGCAAGCGCGTTCGTCGTCGCGGGCGCCGGGCGCGCGGCGACGGCCGCCGTGTCGTTTCCGGTCGTGACGGTGACGGACCGGGTCGCCGGGGTGATCGTCGCGACCGGTGGCGCCGTGCCGCGAACGACGTGGATCGCGGCCCCGGAACCTGGACCACGCTGGGCGGACCTGCTCGACTCGACGGCCGTCGATGCGCCTGGCGCGGTCGGCGGCGCGCCAACGGGCGAGCCGACCGGCGGGCGCGCGACCCAGTCGACGCTCGACGGCGGGTTGCATGCGGTTCCGACGGCGGCCGGGCTGCTGTTCACGCGCGCGCACTACGCGGCCGCGCCCGACGGGCGTCCGACTCTCGTCGGTGTGACGGCTGTGCTCGGCGACCGCGTCGTGCGCGGTCCGACGTTGCGCGCCCTGTTCGATAGCGCGACGGCCGAGGGGGACGGCGCGCCGCGGCCGACTCGCCCCCTCACCGGCGAGCAACGCGTCGCCGCCGCACGCGGCTTCTACGACGACGCGCGCCGCGCCTTGCAGCGCGGCGACTGGTCGGCGTTTGGGCGCGCGCTCGACGCGATCGGCCGCGCGCTGGCGGCGCCGCCGTGAGTCCCGCACGCACGTCGTCGAGGGGACGTCGCGGTGACGGCCGCGGCCGTCCGATCGCCTTGCTCGGGTCTGGCCGCGGGGGTAACCTTGGCCAGCCTTGCCCGCCGTCCTCCGAGGCGGGGAACGCGGCGACCTGATGGGGTGTGGCGCGCGACGGACGCGCGCGGCGCTCCTCACCCAACGAACGCTTCTGTGAACATTCACGAATATCAGGCGAAGGACGTGCTGCGCCGATACGGCGTGCCGATTCCGCCCGGCGACGTCGCAACGACGCCCGACGAGGCCGAGGCGATCGCGCGACGGATCGGCAAGCCGGTCATGGTCAAGGCGCAGGTGCACGCAGGCGGTCGCGGCAAGGCGGGCGGCGTCAAGTACTGCCCAACGCCCGATGCCGCGCGCGAGAAGGCGCAAGCGATCCTCGGCATGGACATCAAAGGGCTGGCGGTCGAGAAGGTGCTCGTGACCGAGGCCGCCGACATCGGGACCGAGGCGTACGTCGGGATCATCGTCGATCGCGCGACGAAGAAGCCGGTGTTCATGGTCAGCGCCGCTGGCGGGATCGACATCGAGGAAGTCGCGGCGACGACGCCGGAGAAGATCAAGTACCACCCCGTCGACCCCGTGTTCGGACTGCAGCCGTTCGAGGCGCAACAACTCGGCTTTTTTCTCTACACGGACGCCAAGCAGGCCCGCGCCGCGGCGAAGATCATGCAGGCGCTCTATCGCGCGTTCATCGAGAACGGGTGTTCGCTCGCCGAGATCAACCCGCTCGTCGTGACGCCGGCGGGCGACGTCATCGCCGTCGACGCAAAGATGGTGATCGACGACAACGAGCTGGAGCGGCGCAGCGATTTGGAAGCGCTCCGCGACGAAAGATCCGAAGCGCCGAGCGAGGTCGCGGCCCGTAAGGCGAACCTCACGTTCATCAAGCTCGACGGCAACGTCGGCTGCATCGTGAACGGCGCGGGGCTGGCGATGGCGACGATGGACCTCGTGAAGTACTACGGCGGTGAGCCGGCGAACTTCCTCGACATCGGTGGCTCGTCCAACCCGCAGAAGGTCGTCAACGCGCTGAAGATCATCACCGCGGACGAGAACGTGAAGGCGATTCTGTTCAACATCTTTGGCGGGATCACGCGCACGGACGACGTCGCGAACGGGATCGTGACCGCGACGAAGCAGAACCCACTGAAGGTGCCGATCGTCATCCGGCTCACGGGCACGAACGACGCGATTGCGGTGAAGATCCTCGAGGAGAACGGCTTCGCGGCGATGACCGACATGGACACGGCCGTGCAGCGCGCGGTCGAGCTCGCGACGGGGCAGGCGGCGGGCACGGCAGCGGCGGGAGCGGGCCGGTGAGCGTCTTCGTCGACAGGAACACGCGCCTGCTCGTGCAGGGGATCACGGGCCGCGACGGCTCGTTCCACGCGCGGCAGATGATCGAGTACGGCACGAACGTCGTCGCCGGCGTGACACCCGGCAAGGGCGGACAGCGATTCGAGGACAAGGTCCCGGTGTTCAACACGGTCGAGGAGGCCGTGCGCGAGACGGGTGCGAACACGAGCGTCATCTACGTCCCGCCGCCATTTGCCGCTGACGCGATGATGGAGGCCGCGGCCGCGGGCGTCAAGCTCGTCGTCTGCATCACCGAAGGCGTTCCGGTCGTCGACATGCTGCGCGTGCGGCCGTACGTGATCGCGCAGGGCGCGCGGCTCGTCGGGCCCAACTGTCCCGGACTCATCACGCCTGGCGAGGCGAAGGTCGGCATCATCCCGGGCAACATCTGCACGCCCGGAAACGTCGGCGTCGTGAGCCGCTCGGGGACGCTCACCTACGAGGTCGTGTACCACCTCACGCGCGCGGGGCTCGGGCAGAGCACGTGCGTCGGGATCGGCGGCGACCCGATCAACGGCACGGGGTTCATCGACGCGCTCGAGGCGTTCGAGGCCGATCCCGCGACGAAGGTCGTCGCGATGATGGGCGAGATCGGCGGCACCGACGAGCAGGACGCGGCGACGTTCATCAAGGAGCGGATGACGAAGCCCGTCGTCGGCTTCATCGCCGGCCAGACTGCGCCACCGGGCCGCCGCATGGGGCACGCGGGCGCGATCATCTCGGGGTCGTCGGGAACCGCTGCGGAGAAGATCGAGGCGTTTGGCGCCGCGGGGATGGGTGTCGCCCGCCGTCCGATCGACTTCGTCGACCTCGTGCGCGAGCGGATCGCCTAACGGCGTGCGGCGGGAACGTGGGCGCGACTCACGTTCCCGCCGCGCCGGCCGGCCCCGACCGATGCAGCTCAGCGACTACGTGCGGGCGGACCGCGTCGTGATCCCCCTCGAGGGCGCGACGCTCCACGGCGCCGGGCGCGCGCTGCTGCAGCGGCTCGTCGACACGGGCGCGGTCGCGCACCCCGAGCGGCTCTGGGCGCGCGTCGACGAGGAGCGCCCCGAGGATCTCGTCGCGATGAGCGACCATGCGTTCCTGCTTCACTATCGCAGCGACGCGATGCGCGAGCTCGCCGTCGCGATCGGCACGTCGACGGCGCCCGTCGCGCGCGAGCTGGGCGAGAGCGACGAGCGGCAGCAGGCGCGGATCGTTCTGCTCGTTGCCGCGCCGCCCAAGCAGGCCGCGCGCTACCTGCAGGTCGTCGGAGCGCTCGCGCGCCTGCTGTCGCGCGATGACGTGATCACGGCGGTGCTCCGTGCCACCGACGCGAGCGCGGTCGCACAGCTGGCCGCGTTCCGTGACGTGACGCTCCGCGACCAGCTCGCGGTGCGCGACCTGATGACGGAGCGTCCGCGGTCCGTCGCGCCCGAGACGCCGCTCCGCGACGCCGCGCTCGCGATGACGCGGGCGAACGTCGCCGGCCTGCCCGTGGTCGAAAGCGATGGGCGCGTGATCGGGATCCTCGGCCAACGAGAGCTGCTGCAGCATCTGCTGACCGAGTACCTTGACCGGGCCGGCGCTCCGCGCCCGGCCGGGGCCGCCGAACGGTCACGCGTCGTGCGCGACGTGATGACGCGGCAGGTCCTCTGCGTGTCGCCCGACCAGCCGCTCGCGGAAGTCGCGGCGATGATGACCAACAAAGACGTCGACCGGGTGCCGGTCGTGCGAGAGGGGCTGCTGGTCGGCTTTCTCACGCGCGGCGATATCGTGCGCAAGCTGGTCGGCTCGTAACCTACTGCCATGCCCATGTCCAACCGGACGCTCGCCATCATCAAGCCCGACGCGTTCAACGGCGCGAAGGCCGGAAAGGTTCTCGCGCTTCTCGAAGAGAAGGGGTTCGTGCTGCGCGCCGCGCGGGTGCTGCGGCTGACGCCCGCGCAGGCCGGGGAGTTCTACGCCGTGCACAAGGGGCGCGGCTTCTACGACGAGCTCGTCGCGTTCATGACGTCGGCGCCGTGCATGCCGATCGTGCTCGAGAAGGCCGGTGCGGTCGCGGCGCTCCGTGACGCGATCGGGGCGACGGATCCGGCCGAGGCGGCGGAGGGCACGGTGCGGAAGCTGTACGCGGAGAGCAAGGGGCGAAACGCGATCCATGCGTCGGACTCCGACGAGAACGCCGCGCGCGAGATCGGCTTCTTCTTCGCCGAATCGGACCTCGCCGCCGGCGCCTGACGGGCGAGGGCTCGAAGCGGCGTAAGTCGCGGTCGGGCATGCACTTGAAAACGCCGCGGGGGCGCCGTAGGTTGGGTGGTTATGCTGTCCTTCGACCTTCGTGCCCTGGAGGCCCGGGCCGCCGTGGTCGACGGCGTGCTCGAGCCGTCTGATCCCATCTGGGATGCTGACGATCCGCGACCGCTCGAACCGCTCCGGGTGACCGGTCGGCTGTCGAGCGCGGGCGCGGGGCACTTCTACTTTCGTGGTCGGATCGAGAGCGTCGCAGGTGGTGAGTGTCGGCGATGCCTCACCGACGTGACGACACCGGTCTCGCTCGACGCGCACCTCGTCTTCGTCGCGACCGACGAGGAAGGCGCGGACGAGGAGTCCGACGCGTACCTCTTCGATCCCGCGGTCGGTGACCTCGACCTCCGAGCGGCACTCCGCGAGGAGTGGCTGCTGCACGCGCCCGCGTTCCCGCTCTGCCGCGACGACTGTCGTGGGCTCTGTCCGTCCTGCGGGGCGGATCGGAACTTGGCGGCGGACGCGGGCGGGTGCGCGTGCCAGCCGGCGGCCGACCCGCGTTGGGCGGCGCTGCGCGCCGCGACGACGGACTGATTCGCTGCACGTTTGCTGAACGTTCCGGGCCGGTCCCCGACCTGCCTTCCCCAATACCACTGACCGATCCATGGCCGTCCCGAAGCGTCGTACCTCCAAGCGGAAGAAGCGCGCGCGCAACACGCACAAGACCGCGCCCGCGATTGCCATTCAGGCGTGCCCGCAGTGCCGCAGCATGAAGCGGCCGCACCGCGTGTGCGGCGAGTGCGGCTACTACGACGGCGAGCTCCGGGTCGAGACGCAGCAGGACGCCTGAGTTGGCGCGCGTCGCGGTGGACGCGATGGGGGGTGATTTCGCCCCCCGCGCCCCGGTCGCGGGCGCCCTCCTCGCCCTCGCCGAGCTGCCGGTGGAGCACACCATCCAGCTCGTCGGACGCGCTGACGTCGTGGAAGCCGCGCTCGACGAACTTCTTGGCGGCGAGTACGCCGCGCTCGCCGCCCACCGCGCGCGCGTGAGCGTGGTCGATGCGCCCGACGTCGTCACGATGTCGGACAAGCCGACGTCCGTAATCCGCGGCAAGCGCGAGAGCAGCATGGTCGTCGGACTCCGGCGCCAGGCCGAGGGGCGCGCGGACGCATTCGTCTCGGCTGGCAACACCGGCGCGCAGATGGCCGCGTCGTGGTTCATCCTCAAGCTGCACGAGGGTGTCACGCGGCCGGCGATCGGCACGATTCTGCCGACGACCAATCGCCCGCTCGTGATGCTCGACTCCGGCGCGAACGTCGACTGTTCCGCCGACGAACTGGTCCAGTTCGCCCGGCTCGGTGCCGTTTACGCCGAAGACGTGCTCGGCCGCCCCGAGCCCACCGTCGGCCTGCTCTCGATCGGCGA
>DASWUT010000591.1:0-3751 GCA_036401455.1 Gemmatirosa sp.
GCATCGCACTCGGCTGCGCCCTCCTCCTGTTTCTCAGCCGCCCGTGGTGGGGACAGGCGCTCGGCGTTGCGATTTTTGGGAGCGTCGCCCTGACCGCGCTCGTCGTCGGCCGTCAGGTCGCGGCTGTGCGCGAGAACCGGCGGCTGCTGGCCGACCGGCTCGCGCAGGACGAGTACTTCCGCGGCCTCATCGAGCATGCGGCCGATGTCGTCTACGTGATCGACGCAGACGGCCGGCTGCGTTATGCAAGTCCGGCGGCTCAACGCACGTTCGGCTACCAGGTCGGCGCGCTCCGCGAGCGCGCGATTTTCGAGTTCCTACACGATGACGACGTGGAGCGCGCGCGCGCGGCGACCGCAGCCGCCGCGATGGGAACGCGCTCCACGGCCGAACTCCGCGCGCGCCACGCCGACGGTAGCTGGCGTACCATCGAGGTCGTCGCCGGACAGCTCCCCGGACGTGACACACAGATCGTGCTGAACATCCGGGACGTGACCGAACGCACGCAGGCCGCGGCTGAACGGGACCGGCTGGTCGAGCAGCGCGACGCCGAGCGCGCGCTGCTCGATGCCGTGCTCGAACAGTTGCCGGCAGCGGTGTTGATCGCAGAAGCGCCGAGCGGCCGCCTGCTACGCGGGAACCGCATGGTCGATCGGATCTTCGACGGCGCGCTCTCCGCGGCCCGCAATCCCGACGGCACGCTCCGGCGGATCGCGTTCCACCCCGATGGACGCCCGGTGGCGCCCGAGGAGTGGCCACTCACGCGGGCCGTTCGCGGTGAGCAGATCCTCGGCGACGAATTTCGCGTGCCGCGCACCGACGACGGAAGCGCGTGGGTGCGGATCAGCGCCGGTCCGGTCCGCGACCGCGATGGAGGCATCGTCGCCGGCGTGGCGGTGTCCGTCGACGTGAGCGAACGCAAGCGCCTCGAAGCTCGCCTCGAGCACCAAGCCTTCCACGATCCGCTGACCGGACTCGCCAACCGCGCGCTCTTCCGGGATCGCGTCGGACAGGCGCTCGCGCAGGCGCAACGCGGCGGCGCGCGCCCGACCGTGCTGTTTCTCGACCTCGACGACTTCAAGGGCGTGAACGACTCGCTCGGACACGCGCAGGGCGATCACCTGCTGACGCAGGTCGCAGCGCGACTGCTCAACGCCACCCGCGGCTGCGACACCGTCGCGCGCCTCGGCGGCGACGAGTTCGCGGTCCTGCTCGCGTCGACCAGCCACGCCGACGAGGCCGTCATCGTCGCCGAGCGGATCACGACCGCGCTCACGCGGCCGTTCACGCTCGCGGCGCGCGAGGTGTGCGTCGGCGCGAGCGTGGGGATCGCAGCAGCGGTCCCGGGCGACGGCACCGACGAACTGCTGCGCAACGCCGACCTCGCGATGTATCGCGCGAAGGCCCGCGGCAAGGGCACGCACGAGGTCTTCGCCTCACAGCTGTTCACCGAGGTCAATGATCGCGTCGCGCTCGAGGCGGACCTTCGTCACGCGCTCACGCGCGGCGAGTTCCGGCTCGACTACCAGCCCATCGTCGACCTCGCCTCGGAGCGCGTCGTGGGCGTCGAGGCACTCCTGCGCTGGAACCATCCGACGCGTGGCCCTGTGGCTCCGGCGCGCTTCATCGGGCTCGCTGAGGAGACCGGTCTCATCGTCGCGATCGGGCGGTGGGTGCTCGGCGAGGCGTGCCGGCAGGGCGCGGCGTGGCGCGGGGCAGGGGCCGGCGAGCTCTACGTCGCCGTCAACATTTCGGGGCGCCAGCTGCAGTACCCGACCATCACCGCCGACGTCGCGGCCGCGCTCGAGGCCTCGGGACTCGCGCCACACGCGCTCCTGCTCGAGATCACGGAGAGCGTGCTGATGCACGAGACGGAGGCGAACCTCACGCGCGTTGCGGAGCTGAAGGCGCTCGGTGTCCGCCTCGCGATCGACGACTTCGGGATCGGGTACTCGTCGCTCAGCTACCTGCAGCGGTTCCCGGTCGACGTGCTCAAGATCGACAAGTCGTTCGTCGACGGCGTGCACCTGCAGGAAAGCGATCGGGCGCTCGCGCGCACGATCGTCACCCTGGGAGACGCGCTCGCACTCCGCACGGTGGCCGAGGGCGTCGAGCACGAGGCGCAGCGCGACAGCCTCCGCGCGCTCGGCTGCGTGCTAGGGCAGGGGTACTTGTTCGCGCGCCCGATGCCGCCGGACGCCGTCTCCGCGCTGCTGCAGAGTGGCGCGCCGATCCGACCGACCGCCGGCGAAGGCTGAGGCGAACGCGCCGCTCGCGCGGGGCAACAGAAGGCGGGGGATGTCGCAGGCGCGGGCCGCGATGCATACTGTGCCGCCGCGCGACGATACGCTCGTGTTCGGCTTGCCGTCGTGGCTGGCCTGGCACGACGCGCTCCCCGTCGCCTCGATTCCGACCCGATGAAGCGCACTGACCGCTGGACGCCGAGCGCCGAGCAGAAGGCCCTCTGGCCCCCTGTCTCGGGCAACACGATCAACGGCGTCGGGGAGGCCGAGGTTCGTCGCCCGTCGCCGATCTACTGGCATGCGCCCGACGCGACCCCGCACGGAGCGTTGCAGCTCTGGTTCATCCAGCGCACGACCCCGCTCGTCCAGAAAGCGCGGCAGGAGCGCCAGGCGGCGATCGACGCCGCCGTCGCGCCGGTCGCCCCGGAGGCGATCGAGCAAAATGCTGCCGCGTGGTCGCGGGCGGTCAAGATCGCCGCGCTCGGCTCCGGGGCAGACGTCGTGGGCATCACGCGCGTCCAGCCGCAGTGGGTGTTCGAGGGGCACGCCGTCGCGCAGCGGTGGGCCATCATGCTCGGCGTCGCGCATGACTGGGCGGCACTCCGCACCGCGCCCGAAGAAGCGGCCGCGGCCGAAGTCATTCGCCAGTACGCGCGCGGCATCCGGGCGGCCAAGGGCGTCGCTTCGATGATCCGCGCGCAGGGGCACGACGCCGTGCCTCACGGCGGCCCGATGGCCTATCCGATGCTGCTCGTGCCCGCCGCGATCGCGGCCGGGCTGGGTGAACTCGGCAAGCACGGCTCGCTCATCAACCGGACGCTGGGATCCAACCTCCGCCTCGCGTGCGTGCTCACCGACGTGCCGCTCGTCGAGGATGGGGTCGACGACTTCGGCGCGGACGACTTCTGTGCGCGCTGTCAGGCGTGCACTACGGCCTGCCCACCGCAGGCGATCGGGCCCGAGAAGCAGGTCGTCCGCGGCGAGCAGCGGTGGTACGTCGACTTCGACCGCTGCCTGCCGTTCTTCAACGAGCACCAGGGCTGCGCCGTGTGCCTGTCGGTATGCCCGTGGAATCACCCGGGCGTCGCGCCCAACCTCGTCCGCAAGCTCGCTGCACGGCGGGAGCGTGCGGCGTCCGACGCGCCGGGAATGGCGAGCGTCGCCATCCCCGGGTCGGGCGTTGCGGCTACGCCTCGGGCGTGCTCGTCATCCGTGTGATGAGCACGCTGTAGGGGTCCGCCTGCAGATCCTGGACGGCCTCGTCCATCGCCTGAAAGTGGGGCGTGGCCATGTGGCGCTTGAGCGCGGCCTCGTCCGGCCACGACTCGTGGAAGAACAGGAACGCGGGCTGGTCGACGCCCTGATGCAGGTCGTAGAAGATGTTGTCGGACTCGGCCCGCGTGGGCTCGATCATCTTGAGCAGCTCGCGCTTGAGCGCGTCCTCCTTGCCGGCCTTTGCGGTAAAGCGGGCAAACACGACGAGTGGTGCGGCCATCGGGGCGACTCCG
>DASWUT010000592.1:0-3454 GCA_036401455.1 Gemmatirosa sp.
GCGTTCCGGCAGTACATCGCCCCCGCCGTGCGCCGCATCCGCGCGGCGTCACCGCGCGCGGGCCCGCCACGAAACGACCGCTACGCACCGCCGACCGCCGATCGACCCCAGACGTCCGCGTACCACCCCACACCAGGAGCGATCCCATGACCGCACCGTATGGCCTGAACGAAGTCGACGAGATGGACGAGAACGACGAACAGGACGAGTCCGCGTTCTCCGAGGCTGCGCGCCGGAACGGCGGCGCGCAGCGCACGCCGGTCCGCACGGCGCCGCGACAGACCGCGTATCGCCCGCGGCCGAACAACGACTTCGTCACGCAGGCGCAGCTCCAGGCGGCGCTCGCACGCGTGAGCAGTCAGGTCGCGACCAATTCGGCCGCGATCAAGACGGTGGACAGCCGCGTGCGCGGCGTCGCGGCCGAGCAGACGCGGATCACCGCCGCGCTGCGCAAGGAGGTCGCGGAGCGCAAGACGCAGGAAGATCTGATCCGCAAGGACATTCAGGCGACGAAGGAGCTCGCCGTGCTCCTGCCCCTCATCGCGCCGGAGAACCCGCTCATCGGGCTGCTCGCGCTCGGCGGAACGTCGCTGCTCGGTGGCACGAGCACGAGCCCCACCGACACGAGCAGCAGCACGGGCAACCTGTTGCTCCTCGCCCTCGCCTTCGGCGGTCTCACCAAGAAGCCGTGAGCGCGCGCTCGCCAGGAGCCGCGCCGCGACCGCCCTTCGTATCCGGAGATCTCTCATGAACCTGCTCAACTTCGCGGTCACTCAGGTGATCCTCGACCGCGACCGTCCGAACGCCGACCCGGCCGACGTCAATCGGTTCTCGCTACTCGCTGCGTTCGTGCCGGGCGCGGCCGGCCTCGTCGTCCCGTTCATCGCCGAGCAGAGCATCCCCGAGATCACACCCAACCCCGATCCGGCCCCCACGCCGCCGAAGCCGGCGGCGACCGGGGCGGGGGATGGCGTCGCGCCGGCGCGCCTAACGCCGGGCGTCATGTCGGCGACCAACGGTGCGAACGACATCGACGCGCGGCTCGATCGCACGATCGCGAAACTGGATGCGCAGGGGGCGCAGGTCGACGGCGTCGAGCGGACGCTCGCGGCGATCCAGGCGTCGCTCGCAGAACTCCGCGGGCTGGTCACCGCTGCCGCGACGGCCGGCGCGGGGGGCGGCGCCGCGAACGCGGTGCGTGGGGCGCCGAAGCCCGCCTGACGGGCCGCGCGTGGACCCGTACCTGGCCGAACTGATCGCGGAGGGCGATCCATCCGACGAGGTGGCAGTGCTGCTTCGCCTGTCGAATGCGACCGCCGCGCCGCCGCAGGTGCGGCTCGTCGCCCAGTTCGACGATGTGGCGACGGGTCGGCTTCTCCGGTCCGAGATCGTCGCGGTCCACGACGCGGACACCGTGCGTTCGACGAAGGCGGCGCAACTCATCGGGCCGTCGCTGGCCGACGACACCGAAGCGGAGATGCTGCCCGACGTACTGCAGGATTCCGACGTTCGCCGTCCGGACGTCGCCGGCCTGCCAACGGGTGCGGGCGTGGTCGTCGCACACATCGACTGGGGTGTGGACGTCGCGCACGCCGATTTCCGGCTGCCCGACGGTCGCACGCGCCTCCTCGCGCTGTGGGATCAGCGCGGCGCAGCCTTCCCGGACCGGCCCAACCGCTACGGGTACGGCCGCATCTTCAGCCACGACGACATCGATGCGGCGCTCGCGTCCGGCGATCCGTACCGCGCGCTCGGGTACGATCCCGCGGATTTCGACACGGCGCGCGGCACGCACGGCACGCACACGCTGTCGATTTCGGCCGGGAATGGACGTAGCGGTGGCCCGTCGGGCATGGCGCCCGAGGCGTCGATCATCTTCGTCCACCTCTCGACGTACACCGCCGAGGGGCCGACCGACCTCGGCGACTCGGTCGCGTACGTCGAGGCGATCGATTTCATCCTGCGCACGGCGGCGCGCGGCGGCGACGGCCGGCCGCCGGCGGTGGTGGTCAACTCGAGCCTCGGAAAGCAGGCCGGGTCGCACCTCGGCCTCTCGCTCGTCGAACGAGCTCTCGATGCCGCGCTGCGCGAAGCGCCGGGACGCGCGTTCGTGCACAGCGCCGGGAACTACTTCAATCGGCGGATGCACGCCGCCGGCACGTTGCGCCCCGGCCAGTCGCACACGCTCCGGCTGGCCGTCGAGGCATCGGCCGACGCGACACACGGTCCCGAGACGGGCGGCGTCGCGCCGCGGGTGACGCACACTCCCTGTGAGGTCGAGGTCTGGTACCCTGGCGTCGACCGCCTCGCGGTGGTCGTCACCGCGCCGGACGGCACGCGCTACGATGCCGTGCGCGGCGACCAGAGTAGCACGTTGCGCACGACGGCCGATGCCGCACCGCGCGCGTTTGGACGGCTGCGCCACCGCCTCGACGATCCGAACAACGGGGACAACGAGGCGGTGCTGTTCCTGTACAAGGGCGCGCCGGCCGGGGTGTACGAGATCACGCTCATCGGCGAGGACGTGGCCGATGGCCGGTACCACGTCTGGATCGAGCGCAACGCCGGCGGTCGCGGTGCGCGGTCGGAGTTCGTGCCGGGAGACAGCGTCGCGCAGTACACGACCGGGACCATCTGCAACGGGTTCCGCACGATCGCCGTCGGGGCGTACGACGCGCACGCGTGGCAACGCGACGGCGACGTGGCCGACACGGGACGTCCGCTCGCCGCGTTCAGCAGCAGCGGGCCGACGGCCGACGGCCGGCAGAAACCCGACCTCTGTGCCCCGGGCGTGCAGGTGCTCGGTGCTCGCTCACGGCCGCGCGACTGGCCGGGCCGCTCGCGCGGCGAGCCCCCGCCATACGTCACGCGCCTGTCCGGCACGAGCATGGCTGCGCCGTGCGTCGCGGGGGCAGTCGCGATCATGTTCGAAGCCGCTGGACGGCCGCTCGCGATCGACGAAACGCGACGCCTGCTCCTCGCCGCGACCGATCCGCCGCCGAGCGATGCCTCGGACGCGGCGCGGCTGCGGATCGGCAGCGGATTCCTGAACGTCGAGGCCGCGGTCGCGGCCGTGCGCGACCGTGCGCACCCGCCCGCCCGGGCACGCCCACCGATCGAGGTCCAGCCACCAATGACCACAGCCGCTGCGCGCGAGAGTGATGGATCGGAGTTCGCGAGGCAGGACGAGTCCGACGCCGGTGTGTGGCGCGACTACCCGGAGTACGACGCCGACCGGTACGTCGGGCGGGGCGAGACGGCGATGAGCGAATCGACCCGCGACGCCGCCGGCCGCTTCCAGCGCGACCCGTTGCCGTTCACGTTCGTCGTTCCGCTCGGCGGCGGAGGCATCGTGCCTGCGCTCTCGCTGCCGCTCGGCGGCGCGGGGTCGCCCCTCGCGATCGCGGTGCCGCTGACCGGGACCGCCACTCCGACACCGCCCACCGCCGCGACG
>DASWUT010000593.1:0-2016 GCA_036401455.1 Gemmatirosa sp.
GCATCGCACTCGCGCGGACTCGTCGGCGGACTCACGCGCGGCGACCGCCGCTCGGGTGGTGGAACTGGTAGACACGCAGGTCTCAGAAGCCTGTGTCGGAGACGACGTGGGGGTTCAAGTCCCCCCCCGAGCACTGACGACGAGGGGCGCGCCGTTGCGGCGCGCCCCTCGTCGACGTTCAGCGCCCTCGCGCGGTCGTCGGCGCCCCGCGAGTCAGCGCTCGGCGTCCGCCGCCGCGACGGCCAGCGTGCGCTCGAATTCCGCTTCGGTGCGGTCGAGCACGCGACCGAGCAGGTCAGCGACCGTCGCAAGGCCGGCGCCGCGCGCCACGCCCACGGCGCCGGCGAAGACGAGCAGCACGCGCGCGAGGCGGATCGCGACGGGTTCGCGCGTCCGCGCCTGGTACGCGTCGCGGTACGCGGCGAGCCGGTCGTTGAACTGGCGTTCGGCGAGCGGCCGCGACTCGGCCGCGACGAGCGGGTCGGCGACGAACGCGTCGTGCGTCGCCGCGGCGACGAGCGATGCCGTGCGATCGTCGTGCGCGCGGCGCTCCGCGACGAGCACGGCGAGTGCCCGGCGTGCATAGCGCAACTCCCATTGCGCATGATCGAGGTCACCGCGCGTCGCGAGACCGGCGAGCTGGCGGACATCGTCCCCGTCGGGGTCACCGAACGCGGCGGCGACGAAGGTTCGCGCCCCGCGGGCCTGGTCGCCGCGCCGCGCGATCAGCTCTGCAGCACCGGCAGCCGGCGTGGATCCCCGTCGACGACCGCCGCGGCGATGCCGGTCAGCTCGGCCGGGGCGAGGCGCGGCGGCAGCCCCACGCGTTCGCGCACCTCGGACTCTTCGAACAGCAGGTCGGAGAGGCGCACCGCTTCGAGGACGTCGTCGATGCGGCGCTGCAGCATCTGCCAGACGGGGCGGATGCTACAGTTGTGTGACTCTGCGCAGCGCCCTTCCTCGACCGGGTTCGACACGCAGTGCAGGTCGAACGTCGACAGTTCGCTCGCCTGGATGATCTCGCGCACGGTGACCTCGTCGGCCGACCGGGCGAGGGCGTAGCCGCCACGTGCACCGCGCGTGCTGCGCACGATCTCGGCGCGGCGCAGGCGCAGCAGAATCTGCTCGACGTAGTCCGCCGGCAGTCGCTCCTTCGCCGCGATGTCTCGCCCCGTCACCGGGCCATCGTCGGCCCGGCGCGCGAGGTGGAGAGCACAGATGAGGCCGTATTCGGCCCAGGTCGTGATGCGCACGCCTTCAAGCTACGCAGCGCTCCCGACGCGGGTCAGCCCCCGACGTCGGTGCGGCTGCGCGACGCGTGCCGGACTCGACCGTTACCAGCGACGCGACGCGGCGGAACCGTCCCGCCCCCGATCATGCGCGTCGCGAAAGTGCTCGTCGCGGGGGTGCTGGTCGCGGTCCCGCTGGTCGCGGTACTGCTCGGCCCGATACCGCTCCTCACGGTACTGCTCGGCCCGATACTGCTCCTCACGTGCGCGCTCCTGGTACTGGCGGTCCCGCTCCCAACGCGCGCGGTCGGACTCGTACGCGTCACGCGGATCGCGGTAGCCGCCGTCGAACACGCGGTTGTCGCGGGAGAGCGTCTCGCGCCGGATCACGGCGTCGCGGAATGCCTGAGTAGCACGGCCATCGACACCACCGTGGAAGGCGCACGCGCGACCATCGCGCGCGACGATCCGCGCTCCGTCGCGACAGATGAGTGGGAAGGCCCCCGGCTGCGCCGCCGCGGTCGAAGTGGCGAGGGCCGATGTGGCGGCGAGCGAGACGAGTGAGAAGAAGGTGCGAGTACGCATGGCCCGACTCCCGAGGTGTGAGAAGTGTTCGCGAGTGAGACGCCGTCCCGGCGCGCCCGTTAAGGCCGCGCCGAACCTGCCATTCACTGGTCAGGCGCGCCGCACCGCGACTCAGCCGCCAGCGACCATTCCGTGCGCTCCGCCCGGCACGCCGATCTCGGTCATCTTGCGAAGATCGAGCACCTCGTCCGCCTCGGCGTCG
>DASWUT010000594.1:0-10164 GCA_036401455.1 Gemmatirosa sp.
CACGTGCACACTCCACCAGGCGTCCTCGTGATCTTCCGCCGCGACGCGCCAGCCGCGCGCGGCGAGGATCTCGAGCATGACCGGGCGCTCCTCCCACAGAATGCCGCTCAGCACGACGTCGCCATCGGGCGCGAGCGCGGCCTCGATCGTCGCCAGCAATTCGATGAGAACGCTCGAGATGATGTTCGCGAGCACGACGCGTACGGGCGCGACGAGCGGGAGCAGCACGCCGGCGTCGCCCTCGACCACGGTGACGACCGCAGCGACGCCGTTGCGGACGACGTTCTCCTCCGCGTTCCCGATCGCGTCGGGGTCGAACTCGATCGCGGCGACGCGCCGCGCGCCGAGCTTCGCCGCCGCGATCGCGAGCACGGCGCTTCCGGCGCCGAGGTCGGCGACCAGATCGCCGGGGCGAATCACGGCCGGCAGCAGGCGCGTCACGCCGCGCGTCGTTGGATGGTCGCCCGTACCGAACGCCATCCCCGGATCGATCACGATCGTGCGTGCCGCGTCGCGCCCGTCGGCGAGCCACGGCGGGACGATCGCGAGCGGCCCGAGGTCGTGCGCGCCGATGAGCGCGCGCCACCGCTCGGACCAGTCGACCGGCGCGGCGGGCGCGATCTCGACGTCGGCGGCCGCGTCCGCGGCGAGCACCGCGCTGCGCACGGCCTCGATGTCGGCATCGGGCGGGAACTGCGTCACGAGCGCAGCACCGTCCTCGTGCAGCCCCATCGATCCGACGGCGAACAGCGCATCGGCGACACGCTGCGCCGCCTCGGGGCCGCCGCGGGGGCGTACCCGCACCGCCGTCCAGCCCGCTATTTCTGCACTCGGCTCGGTCACGCGCCTAACGCTTCCTTCATCTTGCCCCAGAAGCCCTTCGCGTGCCCCTTGTTGGGCGGCGATTCGGATGCCGTCTCGAGCGCGCGGATCAGCTCTTCCTCGCGCTCGGTGAGCTTGTCCGGCGTCCAGAGCTGGACGCGCACGTGCAGGTCGCCGACGCCGGTGGCGTTGACGCGCGGCAGGCCGCGGCCGCGCAGGTGAAACACCTTCCCGCTCTGCGTGCCGGGCGGCACGCGCAGCGAGAGGTCGCCGGTGACGCCGGGGACAGTGACGTCGGCGCCGAGGACGAGCTGTGGGTAGCTGACGAGACGCTCGCAGTAGAGATCCTCGCCGTCGCGCTCGAACCGGGGGTCTTCCTCGACGTCGAAGAGCATGACGAGGTCGCCGCGCGGGCCGCCGCGCGGGCCGACGTTGCCCTGGCCGCGAAGCGTCATGTACTGCCCTGTCGCGACGCCGGCCGGAACGGCGAGCTGTACCTGCTTCTCGGCGCGAACGCGCCCCTCGCCGCGGCACTTCTTGCATGGCGTCGCGATCACCGTCCCCTCGCCCGCACAGGTCGGGCACGGCGCGACCGAGACGAACTGGCCGAAGAACGAGCGCTGCGCACGGCGTACCTCACCGGTGCCGCCGCACGTGGTGCACTTCGTCGGCTTCGACCCCGGCTCGGCGCCGGTCGCCTCGCATCGGTCGCAGGCGTCGAGGAGCTTGGCGGTGAGCGTGCGCTCGACGCCGGTCGCGACTTCGGCCAGGGTGAGCGGAACGTCGATCTTGACGTCCGAGCCGGTCCGGGGCCCGCCCGCGCCGCCGCGCCCGCCCGCGCCAAACAGGTCGCCGATGCCGCCGAACCCCGCCTCGCGCATGAAGATGTTCAGCGCCTCGGAGAGGTCGACGTGCTGGTATCCGGCGCCTCCGCCGCCCGCGCCGCGCAGACCGGCCTCGCCGTAGCGATCGAACGCCGCCCGCTTTTGCGGATCGCGCAGGACGTCGTACGCCTCGGTGATCTCCTTGAACTTTTCCGTGGCGTCGGCCGACCCGTTGTTACGGTCGGGGTGCCACTGCATCGCGAGCTTGCGGTACGCCTTCTTCAGGTCGTCGTCGGACGCGTCGCGCGCGACGCCGAGGGTCGAGTAGTAGTCAGCCATGTGCGAAATCGTCGTCCCGGGCGCGGCGACGGAGCTCGCCGGTCGATCCCGTTCGATGGAGGAACAACAGCGAGATCCCTCGCTGCGCTCGGGATGGCGCAAAGGTACGCGTCGGGCACCGGCGGGCCGGCCCGCCGTCAGTGCAGCAGATCGGAGACCAGCCGCGAGGCGTGGGTGACGAGCGCGATCACCTTCTCGTACGGCATCCGGGTCGGGCCGATGACGCCGATCACGCCGCTCAGCCCGGCCGCGCGGTATTCCGCCGTGACGACCGTGAACGGCGCGAGCCGCGGGTCATCGTGCTCGCTCCCGATCGTGATCGACAGCCCCGCCGTGTGCCCCGCGCGGCGCGTGAGCAGGCGCGCGAGGTCCTCGCGCGTCTCGGTCAGTTCGAGCAACCGGCGCATTTCGGGACCGCTCGCGAACTCGGGTTTGTCGGCGAGCAGCGACGGCTGGCCCATGACGAGCGTCGGCGCGCCGGGGACGGCGTCGGGTTCGATCAGCGGCGCGGCACCGGCGACGAAGATGTTCATCAGATCCGCCGCATCCGCCGTCGGCGGAGCATCCCGCAGCCGCTCGGCGAGCGTCCCGCGCAAATCGGCCAAGGTGCGGCCCGCGAGGCGGTCGTTGAGCACGCGAGCGACCTCGCGCACGGCGTTGTCGGCGATCTCGCCGGGCACCTCGACGAACACGGTCCGCACCGCGCCGCGGTCGAGGGTGAAGACGACGAGCAGCCGGTCGCTCGCCAGCCGCACCAGATCGATCTGGCGCACCGTGGCGGCGTCGAGCTGCGGACCGACGGCGACGCCGAGCTCCTGGGTGAGCACGCCGAGCGACTGCGCGGCGCGGCGCAGGATCGCCTCGATCGTGTCGACGCGTCCGGTCTCGAGCGTGGTGGCGAGGTGCTCGTGCAGACGGTCCTCGTCCGCGGCGGCGAGCGCGGGGACGTGGATCAGCGCGTCGACGTACACGCGATACGCCTTGTGCGTCGGGACGCGGCCGGCGGAGGTGTGCGGGTGAAAGAGAAAGCCCTTCTCTTCCAGGTCGCTCATCGTGTTCCGGATGGTCGCCGGCGACACGTTGAGCCCGAACTTGCGCGCGATCGTGCGCGAGCCGGCGGGCTCTGCCGTCGCCACATAGCTCTGAATCACCGCCGCGAGCACGCGGCGCTCGCGGTCGGAGAGTTCTGGATGCATGGTAAGTCCAATCCTACGAACGACTTCGGACCGCTGTCAAGTCGGCGGCGAGGGCGTCGAGGCGCAGCCACCCGGTCGCGGTGAGCCGGACGCGCGATCCGTCGCGTTCCGCCCAGCCCGCGCCGACCCAACGGTCGACGCGGGGCCCTTCGTCGGCGCGGAGCTCGAGCCCGTCGATCGTGCGAAGCCCGAGATAGACCGCCTCCGTGGTGAGAGCGTCACCGTCGAGCGGATCGCACCCGGCGACCGGATCGGCCCCGCCGACCACGCGGGGGAGCCAGCGGGCGTACGCCGACTCGTTCCAGCGGCGGACCGCGCCGTCGAACCCGTGCGCCGACGGCCCGAGCCCGAGGTACGGAGCGCCGCTCCAGTACGCGGAGTTGTGGCGCGCGCGGTGCCCCGGCCGGGCGAAGTTCGACACCTCGTAGTGCTCATACCCCGCGGCCGTAAGAACGGCATGCGCGGCGAGGAACTCGCGCTCGTAGCGCGCCTCATCCGCTTCGGTGACTTCGCGGCGGTCGGCCCACCGCCCGAGCGGAGTGCCGGGTTCGACCGTGAGTCCGTAGATCGACACGTGCGACGGCGCGAGAGCGACGAGGCGCGCCAGGTCGGAGTCGATGTCGCGCGCGATCCCGCCCGGAAGCGCGAAGATGAGGTCGAGCGAGATCTCCGGGATCCCATGCGAGCGGGCGACGTCCACGGCCCGCTCGGCGGCGTCGCCCGCATGCGTCCGGCGCATCCACGCGAGCGCGTCGTCGCCGAACGCCTGCGCGCCGATCGAGAGCCGGCTGATCCCCGCAGCACGCCAGGCCTGGACCGCGTCGGCCGTGACGTCGTCCGGGTTCGCCTCCGCCGTGACTTCCGCGTCCTCGTTCCACACGAACCACGCGCGAAGCGCCGAGACCAACGCCGCGAGGCCGTCGCCGCCGAGTCGCGAGGGCGTGCCGCCGCCGAAGTACAGCGTCGAGATGCGCGTGCGGTCGGCCGCGGCGGGCGCCGGACCAAAGCGTGCGACCAGCTCCCGCCGAACGCCGTCGACGTACTCCGCCACGGGAACGCGCGCCCGCACCGCGATCGAGAAATCGCAGTAGACGCACCGTCGTGCACAGAACGGGACGTGAACGTAGACGTGGCGGTAGGGGGCGAGCACCGAAGGTGTACCCCGGGCGCGCGACGCCGTTCGGAATCCGCGCCCCGCCCGTGCGTTCAGAGCCGATGGATCACGCCCGTCAGTTCGGTGACAACGGCACCGCGCAGCTCGAGGCCGGCGAGGGCCGCGGCACATCGCCGCGCCGAGAGCGCGATCTGCTGGGCGAGCGCGTCGGCGTCACGCGCGGGTTCGGCCAGCATCTCCCACACGGCCAGCTCGTCGCCGGAAAGGTCGGGCGGGCGCACGGGCCGCGGCGCGACGTTCTGCGCGCGGCGTGGGCGCGGTTCGGTCGCCCGCGCGGGTGCGGCGCGACCACCTGGCGCGGCGAGCAGCCGAAGGTCGTCGACGCTGGCGAGCACGTGCGCGCCGTCGCGCAGGAGCGCGTTCGTGCCGAGGGAGGCGGGCGCGTCGATCGGGCCGGGGACGGCCGCGACCGTCCGGCCGAGGTCGAGCGCGACGTCGGCCGTGATCAGCGCCCCGCTGCGCTCGCCGGCTTCGACGACCACCGTGCATTCGGCGAGCGCGGCGATGATGCGGTTGCGGCGCGGGAAGGCGCCTGGCACGGGAGCCGTCCCCGGCGGGTGCTCACTCACGACCGCGCCCGCTGAGATGATGCGCGCGTGCAGGGCGCGGTGCTGGGCCGGGTACGCGACGTCGACGCCGGTGCCGAGCACGGCGATCGTTGGTAGGCCGGCGCGCAGCGCGGCATCGTGCGCCACGCCGTCGATCCCGCGCGCCATGCCGCTGACGACGCAGGCGCCGGTGTCGCGCAGTGCGTCGACGAGACGCCGCGTGGTCACCGCCCCAGCCGAACTATTGTGGCGCGTGCCGACGATCGCGACGCGCGGCGTTCGGTCGAGCGCGTCGGCGACGCCGCGCACCCACAGCAGGGGTGGTGCGTCCGGCAGATCGAGCAGCGGGCGTGGGTAGGCCGGGTCGCCGGGGATCACGACCGACGTGGCGTGGGCTGGATCGCGAAGGAGATGGGCCGCGTCTCGAAGGGCCTGCGACCAGAGCGCCGCGGGCACGCGGTGGGCGGTCGCGGCGCGTGCACCGTCACCATCATGACGTGTGATCAGCGCGCGCCACCGGACCGGGCCAACGCCGGGGAGGAGGGCGAGCGCGGCCGCCGACTCGCGGTCGAGGATCGGGCGGTCGAACAGGGCGTGGATGTCGGTTGGCAGCGTTCCCCCGGCTGCCGGGGCGCTGCGGCGCTCACGGACGGCGGTTGCCACCGATCAGGGGAGCGCGACGCCGGCCTGGGTCGTCTGCGCGGTCGCCTGCAGCCGCAGGAGTTGCGACCACCATCCGGCGAGGAGCGCGTCAATGCCGGTTCTCGCGGCCGCGGACACGGCGAAGCTGCCGAAGCTGCGCGGCGCCTCGATCGGGGGGGCGTAGTCCTCGCCGAGCAGGTCGAGCTTGGTGAAGACGACGCAGTGGGGTTTTTCGGCGAGTTCGGGGGAGTACTGCTCGACCTCGCGGCGCAGCTGGTCGTATTCTGCCTGCCAGTCCATCGCGTCAATCGGAATCAGAAACGCGAGGACGCGCGTGCGTTCGATGTGACGGAGGAACTGGAGCCCGAGTCCGCGGCCTTCGTGCGCGCCTTCGATGATGCCCGGGATGTCGGCGACGACGAACGTGCGGTGGTCGGAGAGTTGGACCACGCCGAGGTTGGGCGCGAGGGTCGTGAACGGATAGTCGGCGATCTTGGGGCGAGCGGCGGAGATGACGGACAGCAGCGTCGACTTGCCCGCGTTGGGCTGGCCAACGAGCCCAACGTCCGCGATCAACTTGAGCTCGAGTTCGAGCTCGCGACGTTCGCCCTCGTCGCCGGGTTCCCACTCGCGCGGGGCCTGGTGGGTGGGGGAGGTGAACTTCGCGTTGCCGCGACCGCCCCGGCCGCCGCGCGCGATGGTCAGCGCCTGGCCGTCGTCGAGGATCTCGCCGAGGTATTCGCCGGTGGTGGCGTCTCGGATGACGGTGCCGGGCGGGACCGGGAGGACGACGTCGGCGCCGGACGCGCCGGTGCGGTTGGAGCCGCTGCCGTGTTCGCCGCGTTCGGCGCGCCAGTGGTCGCGGTACGTGTAGTCGAGGAGGGTGGCGAGATTGCGGTCGCCGCGGATAACGACGTCGCCGCCGCGGCCACCGTCGCCGCCATCGGGGCCGCCCATCGGAACGAATTTCTCGCGGCGGAAGGAGCTGGCGCCGGAGCCGCCCGTGCCGGCTTCCACGCGGACGACGACGCGATCGATGAACATGAGCGTGAGGCGGAGTGGAGCGTCGCGGCGCGACGTCAGGCGGTTGCCCGCGCCGACTCGCGGACGCGGGCCCAGAGGCGTGCGGCGTGCGCGCCCGCGTCGGGCGTGAGGTCAGCCACCGCGTCGAGAGCGTCGTCGACCGCGGCGGCGGGCACGCCGACGTGGATGGCGCCGTGCAGGTGCGAATGCAGCTGACGGTCCTGTCCCGCGGCCGCGCAGACCGCGATGACGCAGAGCTCGCGGCGCGCGAGGTCGAGTCCGGGGCGGCCGAGTACCTGGCCGTAGCCGGCCTCGACCATCCAGCGGTCGAGCGCGGGGTGGAGAGCGTCGACGTTGTGGCGCAGCTTGTCGTACATGTCGCCGTACACGCGCGCGCAGGTGGCCTCGCCGCGGGCGCGGTGGTCCAGGGCATCGAGGTCAGGATCCGTGGCGGGCGCGCGGATGCCGGTCAGGCGTCGCCACTCGCGCATCGCGTTGAGCGCGCGCGGGAAGCCGGCGAACATGTAAGACTGCAGCAGGACCTCCTCGACCCAGACCGGTGGGACCGCGTGGGCGTGCGTGGCCGCGAGCGCGGTGCGCATCGCGGGTTCGTCGCCCGTCGCGACCACGGCGGCGACGCGGACGAGCAGGCGCTCGACGTCGGACAGCCTACCGGCTTCGCTCGCCGTCACGTGCATCGAAATCCCGCGGACTGGGGCGAAATGTTGCGGCGCCGGACGGTCACGCGGCGGGCCGGACCTCGCCGACGGCCGCCCCGCGGGTATTGCGGACCGGTCGGACGAGCCAGTCGTGCAGCGGGCGCGGCAGCGGATCGTCGAGCACGCCGAGGAGCTGGAGCGTGCGGAGGACGGCCGGGTACTGGGCGCGCGCGGAGCCGTCGGCGACCTTGACCGCGATGCCGACGTCCTCATCGACGACGGCGAGCGAGTGGACCCCTTCGGCGCCGATCTTGGCCACGACGCGGCCGTCGGTGGCCTCCGAGAGAACCGTATCGAAGCGGTCGGTGCCGCCGACGAGGAACGGGCGCGTGCGCATCGCGTGCAGCACGCGGGCGGGCTCGTCGTCGCCTGCGCGTGCGGCGCGGGCGAGGCGCGCGTAGGCGGTGGCCATCGCAGTCAGGGGGAGCGCGTAGACGACCACGCCGCAGCCGTCGACCGCGGTGCCGAGGTCGGATTCGGGAACGCGGCTCCAGCGGGCGACCTCTGCGGTGCACGCGCGCTGGACCGGGTGGTCGTCGCGTTCGTATCCCGTGGCGGTCCAGCCGCACGCGGAGGCGCGGGCGAGCATGGCCGCGTGCTTGCCGGAGCAGTTGTTGTGCAGGCGGGTGGGGCGCAGGCCCGCATCACGGAGCAGACGTGCACCACGTCCGGCGAGCGGCTCCTGCGGTCCGCAGGCGAGGTCACCTTCCTCGAGGCCGAGGGCGTGGAGCATGCTCGCCGCGAGCGCGACGTGTTCGGGCTCGCCGCCGTGCGAGCCGCAGGCGAGGGCGAGTTCGTCGTCGCCCCAGCGCGCGCGGTCGAAGCCGCCGTCGCGGAGCAGCGGCAGCACCTGGAACGGTTTGGCGCAGGATCGCCAGAAGCTGACCGCCTGCGGGTCTCCGGCGCTCGCGACGAGGTCGTCACCGGCCGGGCCCGCGCGAACGACGGCGGCGTGAACCACGTGGCGCGACTCGACGAGTGCGCCCCGCGTCGCGACCACGTCGAGTGAGAGCGTCCGCATGCGTGCAAGCTAAACGGCGGAGCCGCGGCGGCGTCAGAACACCTTCACGATCCCCTTCGTGTACTTCTGCGGATTTCGCCGGACGTCGACGAGGATCGCGTTCAACTCGGTGAGGGTCTTGTTGAGCTGGTCATACGACTGCTGGTCGGTGAGCATGCGGGCCGCGAGCCCGTTGCCGCGCGTGAGGAGCCGCACGAGCGAGTCGGCGCCACCGGCGACGCCGACCAGCCGCGTGTAGAGCGAATCGTCGCGGAGCAGGCGGCCGACCGTGCCCTGCGAACCCGCGACCTGTCGCGTGAGCGAGTCGACGGAGCTGGTGACGCGGACGAGGTTGCGGTAGAGTTGCGGATCGTCGAGCATGCGACCAACGGTGCCGTTGGGGTTCTGCATGCGCACGATGAGCCGGTTGGTGCGGTCGAGGGTCCCCGTCAGCTGGTCGTACAGCGCGCGATTGGTCACGAGCTGCCCGACGGTGCCCTCGCCGCGCGCGATCCCGCCGGTGACGTTCCGGAGGTCGTGCGTGAGGCCGACGACGTCGCCCACCGCGCCCGACGCCTGCTGAACGATCTCGTCGTAGTCGAGCGACGGCGCGATCGGGATCGTGTCGTTGGGCCGGAGCGCGGCGTAGCGCGGCGTTCCGGGGCTGATGTCCAGCACCTTGTCGCCGAGTAGCCCCTGGGTGCGCAGCCGCGCGCGCGAATCGCCGCGGATCTGGTCGCGGACCGCCTCGTCGATCTTGACCGTCAGCTTCAGGTTCCGGGTCGTGTCGGCGTCGGGCGGCAGGAAGCTGATGTCCTCGACCGTGCCGACGAGCTGCCCGGCAACGCTGACCGTTCCGCCCACGCGCAGCCCGCTCGCGTTGGGCACGTACGCGACCAGCTGATACCGCTTGCTGAACAGGTGCGCCGCCTGGCCGAGCCGGTACCCGCCGAAGAGCAGGATGGCGAGAGCGGCCAGCACGACCGCGCCGACCCGGAGCTGTTCGAACGTGACGAAGCTGCTGCGGCGCATGGGGGCGGTGGGCTGGGAGCGGGCGCGGGCGGCAGAGCCGCCTAGAATCCGCCGAGGAAATCCTGGATGTAGCGATCGTCGCTCGCCGCCATCTCCTCGGGCGTGCCGAAGAACCGGATCCGCTTGTCGGCGAGCAGGGCAACGTAACTCGCCATGCGGAAGACCGACCGGATATCGTGCGACACGACCACGCTCGTCACGCCGAGCTCGCGCTGCAGCTTCATGATCAGTCGGGTGATCGTGCCCGTGGTGAGCGGATCGAGCCCGGACGTGGGCTCGTCGTAGAGCATGAGGCGCGGGTCGTTGGCCATCGCGCGCGCGATCCCGACGCGCTTGCGCATCCCGCCAGAGAGCGACGACGGCAGCAGCGGCATCACGACGTCCGGGTCGAGGTCGACGAAGGCGAGCTTCTCGCGCACGCGTCGCTCGATTTCCTCCTCTTCGTAGTCGGTGTGCTCGCGGAGCGGATACGCGACGTTCTCGTAGACCGTCAGCGAGTCGAACAGCGCCGCGCCCTGGAAGACCATCCCCATGTGCTGGCGCACGTCGAGCGCCTCCTCGAACGACAGGCCGCCGATCTCGCGCCCCTGGATGTACACGCAGCCGCGGTCGGGGACGAGCAGGCGCAGGATGAGCTTCAGCGTTGTCGACTTTCCCGTGCCTGACTCGCCGACGACGGCGATCGTCTCGCCCTTCATCGCCAGGAACGACACGTCCTCGAGGATGGTCCGCCCGTCGAACGCGAGGTGCACGCGTTCGAGCTCGATCACGGCGCCCTCCGCCGGCCCAGGGTCGGCGGCGTCGGGACGCTCGTCGTCGGCCGCCGCGTCGTCGGCGAGCGCGCG